>NZ_CAMKXG010000032.1 GCF_946477055.1 Lonsdalea britannica
TCCGTCCTGACGCGTCCGGACTTTTACGACGGCGTCAAACCTATCGCCGCCAACATCAATCAGATCGTGATTGTCTCCGCCATCCTTCCCGAACTGTCGATCAATATCATCGACCGTTATCTGGTGGCCTGCGAAACGCTGGAAGTCGAGCCGCTCATCGTATTGAACAAGATCGACCTGTTGGATGAAGAATCACTTCAGTTCGTCGACGAAGTCATGGATATCTACCGCGCATTACACTATCGAGTACTGATGGTCTCCAGCCGAACCGGCGACGGCATGAAAGAGCTGGAAACCGAACTGACTAACCGCATCAGCATCTTTGCCGGTCAGTCCGGCGTCGGTAAGTCCAGTCTGCTCAACGCCCTGCTTTATCCTGAAGAAGGCAAAATCCTGGTCAACGATGTGTCCGATAACTCGGGACTGGGGCAACATACGACGACCGCCGCCCGCATGTACCACTTCCCGCACGGCGGCGACGTGATTGACTCCCCTGGCGTGCGTGAGTTTGGACTGTGGCACCTCGACCCCGAACAGGTTACGCAGGGCTTTATCGAGTTCCGCGACTACCTGGGCAGCTGTAAATTCCGCGATTGCAAACATGACACCGACCCAGGCTGCGCCATACGGGCCGCGCTGGAGCGCGGGGACATCGCAGCCGAGCGTTTTGAAAACTACCACCGCATCCTTGAAAGCATGTCTCAGGTAAAAACGCGTAAATCCTTTTCCGATTCGGATAACTGACATTTATTGTCACCATCGCTACAATGCGCCGCTTTTAATATTGGCGCATCACCAAACCCAAGAGGCTCACTGTGCTGGATAGAATCAAGATCGCTTTACAACATCTGTTGCCGAAAATCTGGCTGACCCGGCTCGCTGGCTGGGGAGCCGAACGACGCGGAGGCGCGCTCACCAAGCTGGTGATCGACCTGTTCGTTCGCGTTTACCGCGTCAACATGCAGGAAGCCCAGCAGCCGGATACCGCGGCTTATCCGACGTTCAACGAATTCTTCACGCGCCCCCTGCGTCCCGGCGCTCGCCCGGTCGATCCGCACGATCACCGTTTGGTACAACCCGCTGACGGCGCGATCTCTCAGTTAGGGGCGATCGAAAACGACACGCTGTTGCAGGCAAAGCAACACACCTATTCGTTGGAAGCCTTGCTGGCGGGCAACTACCTCATGGCGGACCACTTCCGTGATGGTCTGTTCGTCACCACCTACCTGTCGCCCAAGGATTACCACCGCGTGCATATGCCTTGCGACGGTACGCTGCGCGAGATGATTTATGTGCCGGGCGACCTGTTCTCCGTGAATCCGCTGACCGCCGCCAACGTGCCCAACCTGTTCGCCCGTAACGAACGCGTGATCTGCCTGTTCGATACCGAATTTGGTCCGATGGCGCAGATTCTGGTGGGAGCGACCATCGTCGGCAGTATCGAAACCGTGTGGGCGGGCACCGTGACGCCGCCGCGCGAAGGCATCATCAAGCGCTGGACCTACCCCGCCGAGGGTGAAACAGGCGCTATCACGCTGGATAAAGGCGAAGAGATGGGTCAGTTCAAACTGGGCTCTACCGTTATCAACCTGTTTGCCGCTGGCAAAGTGCAGCTGATGACCAATCTGTCCAACCAAAGCGTCACCCGCATGGGTGAACCCCTCGCGGAAGCCATAAGCGAGGACGCCGTCGTCTCTACGACTGCGGGAAATACGCCTTAAACCGCGAAATTACAGAGGTAAGTTAGCGTGCGTCTGATACTGATCTTTCTACTGGGATGCCTGCTATCCGCCCCGGCGCTGACCGCCCAGCTTCCCAGCGAAGTCCAGCTACGTCAGGATTTGCAGCAGGCGGAAGCGAACAAGTCACAGCCGAATCAGGCGGACATCGTCAAAGAGCTGCAATCCGCTCTGCGTATGTTGGATGAGCGTAAAGGCGCTCTCGAACGGGTAGATCAGTATCAGCGCGTGATCGAAGATTTCCCCCGCCTCACGCGCGGGCTACGTCAGGAGCTGGCGGCGGAAGACGCCAAATCCACGCCCGCCGTACATAACCTTTCCGTCAACGAACTCGAACAACAGATCGTTCAAACCAGTAGCCAACTGCTGGAGCAATCCCGCCAGCAGCAGCTGGAGCAGGATCGACTGCGGGAGATCAGCGACTCGCTGGCGCAGCTGCCGCAGCAACAGTCGGAAGCCAGTCGCGCGCTCAACGACGTCGAACGCCGGATCCAAACGCAGGGCAACGCCAACACGCCGCTGGCGCGAGCGCAGCTCGCATCATTGCAGGCGGAAGCCGCGCTGAGTAAAAGCCGGGTCGATGAACTGGAGCTGGCACAGCTGTCCGCCAGCAATCGCCAAGAGCTTTCCCGCCTACGGGCGGAGCTCTTCAAACAGCAGCGGGACCGTCTGGACGATCAGCTGCAAACCCTGCGCAGCACCCTCAACGGTATGCGCCAGCGAGAAGCCGAACAGGCGCTGGAACGCACCGAACTGCTAGCGGAACAAAGCGGCAACCTGCCTTCCGCCATCGCCAGCCAGTTGCAGGTGAACCGTGATTTATCTGTGGCGCTGAATCAGCAGGCGCAGCGCATGGACTTGATCGCCTCGCAGCAGCGGCAGGCCGCTTCGCAAACGTTGCAGGTGCGTCAGGCGCTGAGCACGTTGCGCGAACAGGCTCAGTGGCTCGGCTCGTCTACCGCGCTGGGCGAAACGCTGCGTGCGCAGGTCGCCCGACTGCCGGAAATGCCGAAGCCCCAACTGCTGGATGGCGACATGACCCAGCTGCGGGTGCAGCGTCTGCAGTACGAAGACACGTTCTCCAAGCTGCCGAAGAACGAGCAGGCGCAGCAGGATGACGGCTCACCGCTCACCGCCTCTCAGCAGAAAATATTTAACGATCAGCTACGTACGCAACGTGAGCTGCTGACCTCGTTGATTTCAGGCTGTGATACCCAGATTCTGGAACTGACCAAACTGAAAGTCGCCAGTAATCAGCTCGAAGATGCCCTGATTGAGATCCGCGAGGCCGCCCACCGCTATCTGTTCTGGGTGGCGGACGTCGACCCGCTGACGCTCTCCTACCCGCTTCAGTTGGTGCAGGATCTGTCCCGTCTGCTGTCTTTGGACACGCTGACGCAGCTCAGCAGCGCCATGGTGATGATGGTCACCAGCTGGAGTACGCTGCTGCCGTTGATTGGCGCACTCCTGCTGGTCGCGCTCAGTATCAGTTCACGGCGCCACTATCATGCGTTTCTGGAGCGAGCCAGCGGACGCGTGGGCAAAGTGACGCTCGATCACTTCATGCTGACGCTTCGCACCGTATTCTGGTCAATAATGGTCGCCATTCCGCTGCCGATCCTGTGGGCGGCGTTGGGCTACGGCCTGCAAAATGCGTGGCCTTATCCGGTCGCCGTCGCCATCGGCGATAGCGTCACCGCCACCGTGCCGTTGATGTGGGTCGTGATGATCAGCGCCTCGTTCGCGCACCGTCAGGGACTGTTCATCGTCCATTTCGGCTGGTCGCCTAAGCGGGTTGAACGGGCGATGCGCTACTATCGGCTGTCTATCGGGCTTATCGTTCCTCTGATCATGGCGTTGATTACCTTCGATAATCTCAACGATCGCCAATTCTCCAGCACGCTGGGACGGCTCTGTTTCATCCTGCTCTGCCTGGCGCTCAGTCTGGTCACCACCAGCCTGAAACGTGCGGGAATACCGCTGTATCTGGATAAGGAAGGTTCTGGAGAAAACCCCGTGAACCGCGCCATGTGGAATCTGCTGCTCTGTATGCCATTGATCGCCGTGCTGGCTTCCTGCTTTGGCTATCTGGCCACGTCGCAGGCGCTGCTGGCCCGGTTGGAAAAGTCAGTCGCGATTTGGTTCTTCCTGCTGGTGATTTATCACATCATTCGCCGCTGGATGCTGATTCAGCGCCGACGCATCGCCTTCGATCGCGCCAAGCAGCGCCGGGCGGAGATACTGGCGATCCGGGCGCGCGGCGAGGAGGAGCTGACGCAGCAGAGTCATGAAGCTGGCAGTGAAGTCGTTGAAGAGCCCGTGGTCGATCTGGACGCCATCAGCGCGAAATCCCTGCAGCTGGCACGCTCCGTGCTGACGCTGATCGCGCTGGTCTCCGTGCTGGCGCTCTGGTCGGAAATACATTCGGCGTTCTCCTTTCTGGAGAACATCAGCCTGTGGGACGCCACCAGCACGATCAATGGCACCGAGACTATCCAGCCAATTACGCTAAGCGCGGTGCTGATCGCCATTCTGATCTTCTTTATTACGACTCAGCTGATGCGCAACCTGCCCGCGCTGCTGGAGCTGGTGTTATTGCAACACGTCGAGCTGTCGCCCGGCTCCGGCTACGCCATCACCACGGTCAGCAAATATGTGCTGCTGCTGATCGGCGGGATGTTCGGCTTCTCCATGCTCGGCATCGAGTGGTCCAAGTTTCAGTGGCTGGTCGCCGCATTGGGGGTCGGGCTGGGCTTCGGCTTGCAGGAGATCTTCGCCAACTTTATCTCTGGCCTGATTATTCTGTTCGAGAAACCGATACGTATTGGCGATACGGTGACGATCCGCGATCTGACCGGGAGCATTATGCGTATCAACACCCGCGCCACAACGATCTCGGACTGGGACCGCAAGGAGATCATCGTTCCCAACAAGGCCTTCATCACGGAACAGTTCATCAACTGGTCGCTGTCTGACTCCGTGACGCGCGTGGTGCTAACCATTCCAGCCCCGGCAGACGCCAATACGGAAGAAGTGACCAACCTGCTGCTGGATGCCGTCAAACGATGCTCGCTGGTGTTGGACAACCCGCCACCGGAGGTTTTCCTCGTTGATTTACGTCAAGGGATTCAGCTGTTTGAACTGCGAATCTTCGCCGCGGAGATGGGGCACCGTATGCCGCTGCGCCATGAGCTGCACCAGCTGATTCTGGACAGCTACCGTCAGCACGATCTGGTGATGCCGTTCCCGCCGTTCCAGGTCCGGATGGACTCCGTACAGATTGACGGCCGTAACGCCGGTTCCGCCACACGTACGGACGGCGCGCTCTAGTCGCCTGTCCCGTCTTAGGTATTCCGCCCTGAATGACGCGCATAAAAAAATCCGGTGCAGGCTTCTCGCCTCACCGGATTTTTATTGGAGCCTTGCGCTAACCCGCTTGCGCTTTAGGAGCGGTCGACCGGGAAGGCAATTACTTCGCTGATAGACTCGGCCTTCAGCGCCAGCATGATCAGGCGGTCAACACCCAGCGCCACACCGGCGCAATCGGGGATACCTGCGCTCAGCGCATCCAACAGGTTTTCATCTATCGGCTGAACCGGCAGGCCGCGCGCGGCGCGCTTGCGGTTGTCCTGCTCGAAACGCAGACGCTGCTCGGCGCTGTCGGTCAGCTCGCGGAAACCGTTCGCCAGCTCAATCCCTTTGAAGTAGACCTCAAACCGCTCGGCGACACGGTGATCTTCGGTACTGATTTCAGCCAGAGACGCCTGCGTGGCCGGGAAATGATAGACGAAGGCTGGCTTATCGCGCCCGATATTGACTTCAACGCCTACCGCGAACAGCAATTGCAGCAGCGTATCGCGATCGTCTTCCTGATGCGCGACGTCACCCACGCCCAGCGTTTCGGCGACTTCGCGCAGCTGAGCCTTGTCGGCGGAGAGCGGATCGACGTCCAGATGACGCTGGAAAGCCTGCTGGTAGGTGAGCATTTCGGCGCTTTCGCACTCCAGTACCTGCTGCAGCAGATCGTCCACCTCGTTCATCAGGCGGTACATATCGTAATGAGGGCGATACCATTCAAGCATCGTGAATTCAGGATTGTGATAACGGCCGGATTCTTCGTTACGGAAGCTGCGCCCCAGCTGATAAATCGGGCCGCTGCCCGCCGCCAGCAGGCGTTTCATATGGTATTCCGGGCTGGTCATCAGATAGAGTTTCAGGCCGTCCGCTGCGCCCGGTCCGACATACTGGGTGTCGAAGGGGACCAGATGAACGTCTGTGACCGTTGCCTGACTCATGGCGGGGGTTTCCACCTCTAGCACGCCGCGATCGGAGAAGAAGCGTCGAATTTCGTTCATGATCTCCGCCCGCTTCAACAGATTGGCAATTGGGGCGCTGGGTTGCCAACTTGCCGTTTCGCTCATGGTGGTCTACTCCAAAGTCAAAGAGGGGGTGCAGTCTACCCGCATCAGTCCGACCAAACAAATTATATCCAGTTGAAGATGTTTTAATCGGTAGGGATAAGTATTTATTAAAGCAATAAAAGTGCTGTTTTTACTTTAATTGCATTTTCGATCACGTTTTACGAACTATTCCTCTCCGCTGGTTAAAAAACAGCAAAATGCTGGATCACATCAAATTTCAGCTACCTTTAAATAGCTATAATCATTTCCACACAAAAAAGAGTGATTTAACGGTTATCCACGGCCGTCAGACTTTTTTTCTGCCCCTTCCAACTCACTAAAAACTGGGCAGAAATAAATCCAATATTCGCATTACGCTTTATTTTCTTATTTTATCTTATTTAACTTATGTAACTGGAGGAATGCAGTGCAGACCTTTAATGCCGACTTGGCCATTATCGGGGCCGGGGGCGCTGGCTTACGCGCAGCTATTGCTGCAGCCGAAGCTAATCCCCAACTGAAGATTGCGCTGATCTCTAAAGTCTACCCAATGCGGAGCCACACCGTGGCCGCAGAAGGAGGCTCAGCAGCGGTCACTCAGGATCACGATAGCTTTGACTTCCATTTCCAAGACACCGTCGCCGGCGGCGACTGGCTCTGCGAACAGGATGTCGTCGACCAGTTTGTTCACGAATGCCCCCGTGAAATGATCCAGATGGAACAGTGGGGTTGTCCGTGGAGCCGTAAACCGGATGGTTCGATTAACGTACGCCGTTTCGGCGGGATGAAGATTGAACGCACCTGGTTCGCTGCGGACAAAACCGGTTTCCACATGCTGCACACCTTGTTCCAGACGTCGCTGAAGTACCCGCAAATTCAGCGTTTCGACGAACACTTCGTGCTAGATATTCTGGTCGATGAAGGCCATGCGCGTGGCGTCGTCGCCATCAACATGATGGAAGGCGAACTGGTGCAGATTCGCGCCAACGCCGTCATCATGGCGACAGGCGGCGCCGGACGTGTGTACCGTTATAACACCAACGGCGGCATCGTCACTGGCGACGGCATGGGCATGGCGTTCCGCCACGGCGTGCCGCTGCGCGATATGGAGTTCGTACAGTATCACCCGACCGGCCTGCCCGGCTCCGGTATCCTGATGACCGAAGGCTGCCGCGGCGAAGGTGGCATCATGGTCAATAAAGATGGCTACCGCTATCTGCAGGATTACGGCATGGGACCCGAAACGCCGCTGGGTGAGCCGAAAAATAAATACATGGAGCTGGGGCCGCGCGATAAGGTCTCTCAGGCCTTCTGGCATGAGTGGCGCGCTGGCCGCACCATCTCGACTCCGCTGGGCGATGTGGTCTACCTCGACCTGCGTCACCTGGGCGAGAAGAAGCTGAAAGAGCGCCTGCCGTTCATCTGCGAACTGGCCAAAGCCTACGTCGGCGTCGATCCTGTCAAAGAACCGATTCCTATCCGCCCTACCGCGCACTACACCATGGGCGGCATCGAAACCGACCAGCAGTGTGAAACGCGCATCAAAGGCCTGTTCGCCGCCGGTGAATGTTCCTCCGTCGGCCTGCACGGCGCCAACCGTCTGGGTTCTAACTCCCTCGCAGAGCTGGTGGTCTTCGGCCGTTTGGCCGGTGAACACGCCGTACGACGCTCTCAGGAAGCGGCGCCCGCCAATACCAGCGCACTGGATGCGCAGACCCGCGACGTTGAGAAAAAACTGCATGACCTGATGAATCAGGAAGGTACGGAAAGCTGGTCGAAAATCCGTGATGAGATGGGGATGACGATGGAAGAAGGCTGCGGTATCTATCGCACCACCGACCTGATGCAAAAAACCGTCGATAAGCTGGCCGAGCTGAAAGAACGCTTCAAACGCGTCAAAATCAGCGACCACTCCAGCGTGTTTAACACCGACCTGCTGTACACCATCGAACTCGGTCACGGACTCGATGTGGCGGAATGCATGGCGCACTCCGCGATCAACCGTAAGGAATCCCGCGGCGCCCATCAGCGTCTTGACGAAGGCTGCACCGAACGCGACGACGTCAATTATCTGAAGCATACGCTGGCGTTCCACAGCCAGGATGGCGCTCCACGTCTTGAGTATAGCGATGTGAAGATCACGAAGCTGCCGCCGGCGAAACGCGTTTACGGCGGTGAAGCCGATGCTCAGGAGAAAAGTAAGAAGGAGCAAGCGAATGGCTGAGATGCAAACCCTGAAAATGGAAGTCATGCGCTACAACCCGGAGCAGGACAGTGCGCCACACTTCGAAACCTATGAAGTGCCGTATAACAAGCAGACCTCCTTGCTTGATGCGCTGGGTTATATCAAAGACAACCTGGCGCCGGACCTGTCTTACCGCTGGTCCTGCCGTATGGCGATCTGCGGCTCCTGCGGCATGATGGTCAACAACGTCCCGAAGCTGGCCTGCAAAATCTTCCTCCGCGACTACACCGACGGCATGAAGGTAGAAGCACTGGGTAACTTCCCTATCGAGCGCGATTTGGTGGTCGATATGACTCACTTCATTGAGAGTCTCGAAGCCATCAAGCCGTACATTCTCGGCAATGATCGCAAACCGGAAGACGGCCCCAACCAGCAGACGCCGGCGCAGATGGCGAAATACCATCAGTTCTCCGGCTGTATCAACTGCGGGTTGTGCTACGCCGCCTGCCCTCAGTTTGGTCTGAACCCGGAGTTCATCGGCCCGGCCGCCATTACGCTGGCGCACCGCTACAATCTGGACAACCGCGATCACGGCAAGAAAGCGCGTATGCCTCAGTTGAACAGCGATAACGGCGTATGGTCCTGTACGTTTGTCGGTTACTGCTCCGAAGTGTGTCCAAAGCACGTCGATCCCGCCGCCGCCATTCAGCAGGGCAAGGTCGAAAGCGCCAAAGACTTCATGATCGCCATGCTGAAACCACAATAAGGGAGGGAGGCAAACAATGACAACCAAACGTAAAGCGTATGTCCGTGGTATGACGCCGACCTGGTGGCAGAAGCTGGGATATTACCGCTTCTATATGCTGCGCGAAGGAACGGCAGTGCCGGCAGTATGGTTCAGTATCGTGCTGCTGTACGGCGTTTTCGCACTGAAACACGGTGTGGAAGGATGGGAAGGCTTCGTCGGTTTCCTGCAAAACCCCATCGTGCTGTTCATCAATATCATCGCGCTGCTGGCTGCGGCTCTTCAGACCAAAACCTGGTTCGATCTGGCGCCCAAAGCCACCATCATCGTCATTAAAGATGAAAAAATGGGGCCCGAGCCGATCGTTAAAGCGCTGTGGATTGTGACCGTGGTAGTCACGCTGGCGATACTGGCTATCGCCTTGCTGTACTGATCAGGAGGAATAACGTGATTAATCAAACGCCAAAACGTTCCGATGAACCGCCTTTCTGGGGGCTGTTCGGCGCCGGTGGCATGTGGAGCGCCGTTTTCGGGCCGGTGATTGTCCTGCTGGTCGGTATTCTGCTGCCAATGGGACTGTTCCCGGATGCACTGTCCTACGACCGCATCGCGGCATTTAGCCATAGCTTTATCGGCCGGGTATTCCTGCTGCTGATGATCGTGCTGCCGCTCTGGTGTGGCCTGCACCGCATGCACCACGCCATGCACGACCTTAAAATTCACGTGCCGGCAGGTAAATGGGTCTTTTACGGACTCGCGGCCATTCTGACGGTGGTCGCCATTATTGGACTCGTCACGCTTTAAAACCCCGCGCCAAAAAACAACGGCCTGCCTATGCAGGCCGTTTTTCATTGCCAGTCCGCCAAACGCTTCCTACCCTTAACGTCATCACTCTTCAGCCATGGTCTATCCCTGGAGGATAAAAACCGATGAAAAGATGGAAAACGCTGGTGGCGGCAATCACGTCACTGCTCTCCTCCGCCTGCAGTACGACACCGCCGGAGAATGTCGATGTCGTTAAAAACTTCGATATACACCGTTATCTCGGCACCTGGTACGAAATTGCGCGTCTCGACCACCGCTTCGAACGCGGGCTGGACCGTGTGACGGCAACCTATCACCCGCGCGACGACGGCGGCATTACCGTCACCAATCGCGGCTTTAATGCGCAGCAGCAGCGCTGGAAGGAGAGTATTGGGAAAGGATATCTGATTGGGGATCCGGAGACGGCATCGCTGAAAGTCTCTTTCTTCGGGCCATTCTACGGCAGCTATAATGTGATTGCGCTGGACGACGCCTATCGCTATGCCATGATTTGCGGGCCCAACCGCAACTACCTGTGGATCTTATCTCGCACGCCGACGTTGGACGACACGGTGAAACAACAGCTGCTGACGACGGCCAGACGCTATGGTTTTGACACAGAGCAGCTTATTTGGGTTAATCAGTCGGATAACGATATTGCGGAGACAACACAGTGACGGGACACGCTTTGCGTGATAAACGGTGTGGGTAATACCGCTGCGAGAAAGCAGCGGTATTATGCGGAGGGATTATTTTACGCGGGACACGTATTCGCCAGAGCGAGTATCCACTTTAATCACTTCGCCAATCTGTACGAACAGAGGAACCTTAACGACGGCGCCCGTCGTCAGCGTTGCAGGTTTACCACCCGTTCCGGCTGTATCGCCTTTAAGGCCCGGATCGGTATCGGTGATTTCCAGCTCAACGAAGTTCGGCGGCGTCACGGCGATCGGAGCACCGTCCCACAGCGTCAGTACGCATTCTGCCTGTTCAACCAGCCATTTGGCGTTGTCGCCAACAGCTTTCACATCGGCAGCCAGCTGTTCAAACGTTTCATTGTTCATGAAATGCCAGAACTCGCCGTCGTTGTACAGGTAAGTCAGGTTCATATCCATGACGTCCGCTGCTTCAACGGAATCACCGGATTTGAAGGTTTTTTCCAGCACTTTGCCGGAAATCAACTTACGGATTCTGACACGGTTAAACGCCTGGCCTTTGCCCGGCTTAACAAATTCGTTTTCAATGATCGCACACGGCTCACCGTCCTGCATGATTTTAAGACCGGAACGGAATTCATTGGTACTATAAGACGCCATGTTGGTCCTCTTATTACTGGTAACTTAGCCAAAAAATGGCACACATTATAACCCGAAATACGCTGTCTGGAGAAGATTGGTTACAGCAACTCGCCGACGTTATTACCGATCCAGACGAATTACTCCAGTTTCTCGCGCTAAAAGAGCACCCTCAGCTGACAAAAGGGCGTGATGCCCGTAGGCTTTTCCCCCTGCGCGTACCGCGATCTTTCGCCGCGCGGATGCAGCTGGGCGATCCTCTCGATCCGCTGCTGTTGCAGGTGATCACCGCACCGCAGGAATTTATTGAGACGCCCGGATTCAGCCACGATCCGCTGGAAGAGCAAGACAGCGTCGTTCCCGGCCTGCTGCACAAATACCGTAATCGAGCGCTGCTGCTGGTCAAAGGCGGATGCGCCGTCAACTGCCGTTACTGCTTCCGTCGCCACTTCCCGTATCAGGATAATCAGGGGAATAAATCCAACTGGCGGCAGGCGATGGACTATATTCGTCAGCATCCTGAACTGGATGAGATCATTTTTTCCGGCGGCGATCCGCTGATGGCGAAAGATCACGAGCTGGATTGGCTGATCGCCGAATTGGAAAGCATTCCCCATCTTCAACGCCTGCGCATCCATAGCCGACTACCGGTAGTGATCCCGGCAAGGATCACGGACGCGCTATGCCAACGCTTGAAGCAATCCAGACTGCGAGTGGTGCTCGTCACGCATATTAATCACGCGAATGAAATCGACACTGACGTAGCACAAAGTATGGCGAGATTACGCTTCGCGGGGGTGACGCTGTTGAATCAGAGCGTACTGCTACGCGGTATTAACAATGATGCCACAACGCTCGCCGCGCTTAGCAACGCGCTGTTCGATGCGGGGATCCTGCCGTATTACCTGCATGTCCTGGACAAAGTACAAGGCGCTGCGCATTTTCTGGTGCCGGATAATGAGGCAAGAGACATCATCAGAACGTTGATGACGCTGGTGTCAGGCTATCTAGTGCCCCGGCTGGCGCGGGAAATCGGTGGAGAAGCCAGCAAGACGCCGCTGGATCTCGGCATGCGGCAAAGTCAGGACGACGTCGCCGGATAAAACAGTCGCTGGATAAAATAAAGGCCGACGAAAACACGCGTCGGCCTCTTTTGTCACATCGCGGGCGTTAACGACATTTATACACGTCACCCTGCATCTTGCTATCCAACGGAGCGAAACTGGACAGGAACGTCTCACTCGGCGATGTCACGCCAAAGATCACATTTCCCCCCATCTCAGCCGCCTTATTACGGAGATCGTTAGCCGCGCCCCTCATCGAACTGCCTGAGTCGCTGCTCCCAGACAACCAGTTGGATTGGGTGCCGGTCACCGCGCCAAGCCGCTGACATTCCGCGCCAGGCAAGCTATCCGTAAAACGCACTGCTTGCCCTGCAGGGCTGAGCGAATGAGTCGAGTTACATCCGGCCACCAGCAAAACGCCTGCTGCAGCCATAAGAATACGAATCCGCATGTTCCCTCCGAGATAATTAAGATCGCGGTCTGACGGTCATTGTTTCGGTAGCAAATACCACGATGTCACGATAACCGGTATGTCGGCTTTCACCCCATTATCAAAGGGACGCCAGAAAGACCGGCTACACCTGTCTGTCTTTTTCTGCTCGCGCCGCCCATACCACAGACCGCGCGAGCAGCATGGCTTACATCGGGCTGATTATGCCTGACGCCATTTTTTGAAGTTGTTGATCAGGCCGTTGGTGGAGCTGTCGTGACTGCTCACCGCAGAATCGTCCAGCAGTTCCGGCAGGATGCGGTTAGCCAGTTGTTTACCCAATTCAACGCCCCATTGGTCGAACGTGAAGATGTTCAGGATCGCGCCCTGCGTGAAGATTTTGTGTTCGTACAGCGCAATCAACGCACCCAGGCTATACGGCGTGATTTCACGCAGCAAAATAGAGTTGGTCGGACGGTTGCCTTCAAACACTTTAAACGGTGCGACGTGTTCCACGTCCTGCGGTTTTTTACCCGCAGCGGCGAATTCGGCGTCAACCGTGTCACGGGATTTCCCGAAGGCCAGCGCTTCCGTCTGTGCAAAGAAGTTGGACAGCAATTTGCTGTGATGGTCGCTCAGCGGATTATGGCTGACGGCAGGCGCAATGAAATCGCAAGGCACCAGTTTCGTTCCCTGGTGAATCAGCTGATAAAACGCGTGCTGTCCGTTAGTACCCGGTTCACCCCAGATGATCGGGCCAGTCTGGTAATCTACCGGCGTGCCGTTGCGGTCAACGTATTTGCCGTTGGACTCCATGTTGCCCTGCTGGAAGTAGGCGGCGAAACGGTGCATATACTGGTCGTACGGCAGAATCGCTTCTGTTTCCGCACCGAAGAAGTTGTTGTACCAGATGCCGATTAGCGCCAGCAGTACCGGCAGATTCTGCTCGATAGGCGTGGACGCGAAATGCTTGTCCATCGCGTGAGCGCCGCTCAACAGCTGTTCGAAGTTTTCGTAGCCGATGGACAGTACGATAGACATACCGATAGCGGACCACAGAGAGTAACGACCGCCAACCCAGTCCCAGAATTCAAACATGTTGTCGGTATCAATCCCGAACTCGCCCACGGCCTTGCCATTGGTGGACAACGCGGCAAAGTGCTTAGCGACAAATTTCTCGTCACCGGCGGCTTTCAGGAACCAGTCACGCGCGCTGTGGGCGTTGGTCATCGTTTCCTGAGTAGTGAACGTTTTAGACGCGACGAGGAACAAAGTGGTTTCCGGGTTCAGCGTTTTCAGCGTTTCAGCGATGTGCGTGCCATCAACGTTGGAGACGAAGTGCATGTTGAGGTGATTTTTGTAAGGCTTAAGCGCTTCCGTCACCATGAACGGCCCCAGGTCGGAGCCACCGATACCAATGTTCACCACGTCGGTGATGGTTTTACCGGTATACCCTTTCCAGTCACCGCCGATAACGCGTTCGCTGAACTGCTTCATTTTCTGCAGAACGGCATTCACTTCCGGCATGACATCTTTGCCGTCGACAACGATCGGGGTATTGCTGCGGTTACGCAAGGCAACGTGCAGAACCGCGCGATCTTCAGTACGGTTAATCTTTTCACCAGAAAACATGGACGAAATTGCACCAGCCAAATCGGTCTCGCGCGCCAGGGCCTGCAATTTTTCCAGCGTCTCATCCGTGATACGGTTTTTTGAGTAGTCCACCAGCATCAGGTCGTCAAAGGTCGCGGAAAACCGCTGGAAGCGGGCATCATCCTGGGCAAACAGATCGCTGATTTGAACGTCCTTCATCACGGCAAAATGCTGCTGCAGAGCTTGCCAGGCGGCCGTCTGCGTTGGATTGATATTTTTCATAACGGTACTCTTTGTCTAAGAATGAATGGTCAGTAATCAAGAGATTGTATCCCTTAACGCTCCGCTTGAGATCCCTTTTCTTGCGAAATGCCCCGCAGGGAAGCCCGCGAGTCATTGACAGCCGCCGCGTAACCCGTTATTTGTAATGGCCTACTTACGAGCCCATGAGGTTCGCAAGCCAGAAGAGGTGCGTCGCCCAGGTAAGGTATTGGAGGAGCCGTTTTCCGAAGAAGATACCCGAGGGGGAGCGTCGCCGAGGTGAGATCAACGCCGGCATTGATTTCATCGACCACAGGGGCTGAATCCCCTGGGTTGTCACCGGCTCATCCTGCACGACAGGATGTTCAGCAAGGTGGAGCGCTTCTGGGTGTATCGTAGCTTTTTTCTACGTCTGCTCCCTGCTTATCGCTCTTCCCTTGTGCACAGGCTTAACGATGGACGGCTCCACGCCTTAGCGATGCCGTCTCCTGACACGAGGTTTCATACATGTCCGCTCAACAACAAAACGCGTTGATTATTGCCAAATTCGGCGGCACCAGCGTCGCCAATTTCGATGCGATGAACCACAGCGCCGATGTGGTGCTTTCCAATCCGCAGGTGCGCATCGTCGTACTGTCGGCTTCCGCTGGCGTCACCAATTTACTGGTCGCGCTGGCAGAAGGCGTACCGCTAGAAGAACGCGAATTACACCTGAATAAAATCCGCCAGATCCAATATGCCATTGTCGACCAACTGACTCATCCGGACGTCATCCGTGAAGAGATCAACCGGATGCTCGACAACATCGCCCGGCTCTCAGAAGCGGCGGCGTTAGCCACTTCTACCGCACTGACCGACGAGCTGGTTAGCCACGGCGAGCTGATGTCCACGCTGCTGTTCGTTGAGATTCTACGGGAACGCAGCGTCGTGGCGGAGTGGTTCGACGTGCGCAAGATTATGCGCACCAACGATCGTTTTGGCCGTGCCGAGCCTGACTGCGAAGCGCTGGGAGTGTTGACCCGTGAGCAGTTGTTGCCTCGTCTGGCTGATAGCCTCGTCATTACGCAAGGCTTCATCGGCAGCGAGTCTAAAGGACGGACAACCACACTGGGACGCGGCGGCAGCGACTATACGGCCGCACTGCTGGGCGAAGCCCTGAACGTCAGCCGAATTGATATCTGGACCGACGTTCCCGGCATTTACACCACCGACCCGCGCGTGGTGCCCGCCGCTAAACGCATCGATCAGATCACGTTTGAGGAAGCCGCGGAAATGGCGACCTTCGGCGCCAAAGTCCTGCATCCCGCGACGCTTTTACCCGCCGTACGCAGCGACATCCCGGTCTTCGTCGGCTCCAGCAAAGACCCCGCCGCAGGGGGAACGCTGGTCTGCAATAAAACGGAGCATCCCCCGCTGTTTCGCGCACTGGCGCTACGCCGCAAGCAAACCCTGCTGACGCTGCACAGCCTGAACATGCTGCATGCGCGTGGTTTTTTGGCGGAGGTTTTCAGCATATTGGCGCGTCACAATATTTCCGTGGACCTGATTACCACGTCCGAAGTGAACGTAGCGCTTACGCTCGACACGACAGGATCGACGTCTACCGGCGACGGCTTGCTATCCAGCGCGATGCTGACGGAGCTGTCTTCGTTGTGTCGGGTTGAAGTGGAAGAGAATATGTCGCTGGTCGCACTGATCGGCAATAAACTCTCTCAGGCTTGTGGCGTGGGCAAAGAGGTCTTCGGCGTACTGGAACCCTTTAATATTCGCCTGATCTGTTATGGCGCCAGTAGTCATAATCTGTGTTTCCTGGTGCCGTCCAGCGCGGCCGAACAGGTCGTACAAACTCTGCACCACAATCTATTCGAATAATCCCTTCCTCGAACATGATGGCCGGTTATTCCATTCCGGCCATCGTCTATTTTTCTTCATTGTCGTTTCGTCAATGAAGCCTCTAAAATAAATACTTTTAAAACGCCTTACGTCAATAAGACGCATATTTTCACTTTCTCAGTTATTCATTAGCGTTATTCTTAGTTCACTCCCTAACCAATATTAGGGCGACACACACGCAATATCTTCAGACCTTTGTAAGGAAAACGGATGAAGACCAAAACGTCTTATGGCCTGAATTGGCTTCCTTTAGTAGTCATCGTCATTATTGCAACTTTCTTCTGGCAACTCACTCCACCCACCGGCCTGACTCCTGCAGCCTGGCATTCAGCCGTTATTTTCGTCGCAACGATTGTCTGTATCGTGGCAAACGTATTGCCGATTGGGGCGATTGGCATCATCAGCATTACGCTGTTCGCCCTGACCTATGCGGCAGGCGACAAGACGCCTAGCGCATCCATCCAGACGGCGCTGAGCGATCTCAACAGTTCGTTGATTTGGCTGATCGTCGTTGCCTTCATGATTGCCCGGGGATTTATTAAAACCGGATTAGGGCGGCGTATTGCACTCCAGATGATCCGTCTACTCGGCAAACGCACGCTGGGCCTGGCGTATGGGCTGGCTTTTGCCGACCTGGTGCTGTCCCCAGCCATGCCGAGCAACACGGCGCGCTGCGGCGGCGTTATCTATCCCATCGCCGACTCGCTGGCACGCAGCTTCGACTCCAAACCGGATGATGCTTCACGCAATAAGATCGGTACGTTCCTGGTCACCTGTATCGGTAACGTCAACGACATCACCGCCGCAATGTTTATGACGGCTTACACCGGTAACCTGTTAGCGATAAAACTGGCGGCGAATGCCGGTGTCACTATCACGTGGGGCAGCTGGTTTGTCGCCGCGGTAGTACCCTGCCTCATCTCTCTGCTGGTGATTCCGCTGTGCGTATACTGGCTGGTGAAACCAGAAATTCGTCATACGCCCGATGCCCCCAAGCTTGCCGTCGCTGAATTGAAAAAAATGGGAAGCATGAGCCGTGGGGAGTGGCTGATGGCTGCCACCGTGTTGATTCTGCTGGTTCTGTGGATTTTCGGCGACAAACTGGGCGTGGATGCGACAACCGCCTCCTTTGTCGGGCTTTCTTTCTTGCTGCTGACTGGCGTATTGAGCTGGGATGATATCAAAAGCGAGAAAGGTGCCTGGGATACGTTGATTTGGTTTGCGGCGCTGTTAATGATGGCGAACCAGCTCAAGAATCTGGGCTTCACGACCTGGTTTGGCGATCTCATCGGTAACAGCATTGGTCATATGATGCAGGGAACCAGCTGGGTATTAGTCCTGCTGCTGCTCAATGCCGCTTACTTCTACACCCACTACTTCTTCGCCAGCGGTAATGCGCAAATCGCAGCCCTTTATGCCGTATTCCTGGGCGTGGGAATTAACCTGAATATCCCCGCAGTACCGATGGCGCTGATGCTGGCATTTACCAGCAGTCTGTATTGTTCTCTTACCCAGTACACTCATGCGCGCGGTCCTATCCTGTTCGGCGCAGGATATGTGCCCACCGGTGTCTGGTGGCGAACAGGGTTCATTATCAGTCTGATTAACCAAGCGATCTTTATGTCTGCCGGCTTGTTATGGTGGAAGGTCATCGGGTTGTATTGATGACAGACGATGTTTGATTTTACAGGGGCCTAGTGCCCCTGTTTTTATTTCAGCGGAGTTTGTTTTGACCACATTATCCCTTATCGAACCCATCGCCTGACCCCCACTCCATAACCGTTTCATCGGTCTGCGCTGCATCAGTCATTACCTTTCACGGCTTATCGATCTGTTCGACGCGCAACTCATACCGCGTCATTGCTTATGCATCCAGATCTATTCACCTGGATATTAGAGCCATCAAGCATTACTAAGTACCCCATATTTGGGGGATAAACACTGAAATATAACGTTATAAAAAGGAGGGGTAATAAGCGGGGAGAATAAAAGCAACATAAAGGCACCCTCAGGTGCCTAAATAAAGAAAATCAATCCAAGGTAGGATTCATATTACGCAAATCGAAAGGCGTGATCTGATAGACATAATAGTTCAGCCAGTTGGAAAATAAGAGATGACCATGACTGCGCCAGCTAGCTTTAGGCGCTTTTTCGGGGTTGTTATCCGGGAAGTAATTCACTGGGACAACGGTATCCAACCCGGCTTCAATATCGCGAAAATATTCACTACCCAGCGTCAACGCATCATATTCCGGATGGCCGGTAACAAACGCCAGACGTTTATCCTTACTCGCGAACAGATAAGCGCCGACTTCATCTGAACCCGCCAGAATATCCAAGTCAGTATGTTCGCGAATAACATCCAGCGGGAAATCCGCATAACGTGAGTGAGGAGCCAGGAATGTTTCATCAAAACCGCGCGTCATCAGTGCATGTGGCTGAAAGGTATGATGCTCGTAAACGCCGGAGAGCTTAACGTCACGCGTCAGTTTTGGGATGCCATAAAGGACGTTTAATGCGGCTTGTACGGCCCAGCACACAAATAAGGTTGAAGTAACATGCTCTTTAGCCCAGCTCACGACCCGTGAAATTTGCGGCCAATAAACTACATCACAGAAATCGACTAATCCCAGTGGGGCTCCAGTCACAATCAACCCATCAAAGTTTTCATCTTCAATATCTTCGAAATTGCAGTAGAAGTTGTTGAGATGTTCAGTCGGCGTATTTTTGGACTCGCGACTGTCGATTCTTAACAGCTGAATATCGATCTGCAGGGGGGAGTTTGATAGCAGCCGTAGAAACTGATTCTCAGTCTCGATTTTTTTGGGCATCAGGTTAAGTACCAATACTTTAAGCGGACGAATTTCCTGAGTTTTCGCACGAGATGATGTCATCACAAACACGTTCTCTTTGCGCAAAAAGTTTACTGCGGGCAATTCATCGGGGACTCGGATTGGCATAACCTTATAACCTCACTGCATACGTTTATACGTTTAGACTTCCAGACAGCCGAAGATAGCGATTTTCCCTGTTGATGTCGATAGCGAACAGGTGCAGTTGAAAATGTTTCACTCAAAAGAGTATGAACATATGCTTTTTACGAATAAGCAGATCGCCATCCCCACATTATG
>NZ_CAMKXG010000033.1 GCF_946477055.1 Lonsdalea britannica
GATAGTTGAAAGGCCCGAGACTGAGATTCCAGTCACCGAAGATGTAACCCAGGTGTTGGAGCGTCAGGCCAGCAAATCCCATCATCGCCGCGGCGACCGCCGCTTGCACCGTCGCGCGTAGCCGCACGCTGATATCGTAGCGATCATCGAGCGCACCGACGACGACCAGAATCCCCGCGCAGACCAGATAGAGTCGGGCATGGGGAATGTAGTCATCGGTCATGAGAAAAGTGAAGCAGACCCCGGCATAAACCGAAATCCCTCCCACCAACGGTATCAGTCCCTGATGACGTTTGCGGAAGTTGGGGCGATCGACCAGCCCGCTTTTTCTTGCCACTTTGCGAGCCAGCAGCAGAAAAAGGAAAGAAAACAGAAATGTAGACGCTAATTGAGTACTCATCATGAGTATGTTCACGATTTACAGCGCTTGATAATACAACTGGCTGTTTTATGAATGCCTTATTTTTACCTAACTTTTCATAGACAAAAGCATGAAGAGCACAGGACAAAACGGTATATGGGCAAGGCATGAGGTGATGCACTAAGCAGCACGTGATTACGCCAAAACTCTTCCACGCGAGCATTATAGAGCAAAATAAAAAACGCCACGACTCAGCGTGGCGTTTTCTCAAACCGGTAGCGTAATTTACGAACGCTTCATCATGTCGAAGAACTCATCATTGGTCTTCGTCATGGCCAGTTTGTTAATCAGGAATTCCATCGCGTCGATCTCACCCATCGGGTGGATGATCTTACGCAGAATCCACATTTTCTGCAGCTCTTCGGAGCTGGCAAGCAGCTCTTCTTTACGCGTACCGGAACGGTTGTAGTCAATGGCCGGGAAGACGCGTTTTTCTGCGATTTTACGAGAGAGGTGCAGTTCCATGTTACCGGTACCTTTGAACTCTTCGTAAATCACTTCATCCATCTTCGAACCGGTATCGACCAGCGCGGTGGCGATGATTGTCAGGCTACCGCCTTCCTCAACGTTACGCGCCGCACCGAAGAAACGCTTAGGACGATGCAGGGCGTTGGCGTCTACACCACCGGTCAACACTTTACCGGAGGACGGAACGACGGTGTTGTAGGCACGAGCCAGACGGGTGATGGAGTCCAGCAGAATGATGACGTCTTTTTTGTGCTCTACCAGACGTTTCGCTTTCTCAATCACCATTTCGGCAACCTGAACGTGGCGAGACGCCGGTTCGTCAAAGGTAGACGCGATAACTTCGCCTTTTACCAGACGCTGCATCTCGGTCACTTCTTCCGGACGTTCGTCGATCAGCAGCACCATCAGCACGCAGTCCGGGTGATTGTAGGCAATGCTCTGCGCGATATTCTGCAGCAGCATGGTTTTACCCGCTTTCGGCGGCGCCACAATCAGACCACGCTGACCGCGACCAATCGGAGAAGCCAGATCCAATACGCGAGCCGTCAAATCCTCGGTAGAACCGTTGCCGCGTTCCATACGCAGACGCGAATTGGCATGCAGTGGCGTCAGGTTTTCGAACAGAATCTTACTGCGGGCATTTTCCGGTTTGTCGTAGTTGACTTCGTTAACTTTCAGCAGAGCGAAATAACGTTCGCCTTCTTTGGGGGGGCGAATTTTACCGGAAATGGTATCGCCAGTACGGAGGTTGAAACGACGGATTTGGCTGGGAGAAACGTAGATATCATCAGGACCGGCGAGGTAGGAGCTGTCGGCGGAACGTAGAAAACCAAACCCATCCTGCAATATTTCCAGCACACCATCGCCGAAAATATCTTCGCCACTCTTTGCATGCTGCTTCAGTATGGCGAAAATAATGTCCTGTTTACGCATGCGGGCCAGGTTTTCCAGCCCCATATTTTCGCCAAGAGTGATCAACTCAGAAACTGGCGTATTCTTTAATTCGGTAAGATTCATAATGGTGGGTTCTTAAACTCGGGGTAAATCTCGAACTATTAACGTGAATGGTATGGCAGGATCATCCGTGCCTCTTATAACGGCCTTCAATCACCGAATGCCAGCTTTGTGCCGGACTGAATCATGCGGACTCTGCGCATACACACGGCAAAGATCGAAGTAACCTTCAAAACAAATTAATTTATAACTGTCAGATTGCCAAACCGGGGGGAAGAACATCGTTAACTTAAATGACTTTTTCCGATTTTGACACAGGATATTACTTTAGATTCTAACTTTAGGCTCAAGCCCGAAGAGCTCAAACTACAGGTAAGTACGATATGCAGTGAGGATGAATCTAGCATGCTTCCCTGTGGGCGTCCAGCGGTCAGTAAGAGAAATTCTCATTGCCGGAAGACGCCCAGGGAACCGCCCTGTTCAGTGCGAATTACAGGTTAGCTTCGATGAACTCTTTCAGCTGACCTTTGGATAATGCACCAACTTTCGTGGCCGCCACTTCGCCATTTTTGAACAGCAGCAGAGTCGGGATTCCGCGAATACCATATTTAGGTGCCGTAGCCGGGTTTTCATCAATGTTGAGTTTGGCTACAGTTAGTCTGTCCGCGTATTCCTCGGAGATTTCATTCAGAATGGGAGCGATCATTTTACAAGGACCACACCATTCAGCCCAGAAATCAACCAGCGTTACGCCCTCGGCCTGCAATACGTCTTTATCGAAAGTGCCGTCGGTCAGGTGAATAATTTTATCGCTCATGTTTTACTCCGCAGGATTATGTCCAACCAGTTGGTGTAGCATTAACCAACCTTGGGGTTGGCTTTATTTCTTATTTCACTGGATACGCTTTCGTAAAGCAATAGTTAGCTGATATTCTACCATACTATGAGCAAAACACACTTAACCGAACAGAAGTTTTCCGACTTCGCACTGCACCCGCAGGTTATAGAAGCGCTTGAAAGTAAAGGGTTTCATAACTGTACGCCGATTCAGGCACTGACATTGCCGCTGACGTTGTCAGGCCGTGATGTCGCAGGTCAGGCGCAAACCGGTACCGGCAAGACGCTGGCGTTTCTGGCGTCTACTTTCCATTATCTGCTTTCCCATCCCGCTTCGGCTGAACGCGAAACCAACCAGCCTCGCGCGCTGATCATGGCGCCGACGCGTGAACTCGCCGTGCAGATCCACGCAGACGCCGAAGCGCTGGCTAAAGCCACCGGTTTGAAACTGGGCCTGGCCTATGGCGGCGACGGCTACGACAAACAGCTGAAGGTGCTGGAGAGCGGCGTTGATATTCTGATCGGCACTACTGGTCGTCTGATCGACTACGCCAAGCAGAACTACGTTAATCTGGGCGCAATTCAGGTTGTCGTGCTGGATGAAGCGGATCGTATGTACGATCTGGGCTTCATTAAAGATATCCGTTGGTTGTTCCGACGCATGCCAGCCACCGACCAGCGTCTTAACATGCTGTTTTCCGCCACGCTGTCCTACCGTGTTCGCGAACTCGCTTTCGAGCAGATGAACAATGCGGAATATGTGGAAGTAGAGCCGGAACAGAAAACAGGTCACCGCATCAAAGAAGAGCTGTTCTATCCCTCTAACGAAGAGAAGATGCGCCTGCTGCAGACGCTCATCGAGGAAGAGTGGCCGGACCGTTGCATCATCTTCGCTAACACCAAGCATCGTTGTGAAGACGTTTGGGGTCATCTGGCTGCCGATGGTCACCGCGTCGGACTGCTGACGGGCGATGTGCCGCAGAAAAAACGCCTGCGCATTCTGGAAGATTTCACTCACGGCAATATCGACATTCTGGTTGCGACCGATGTCGCCGCACGCGGCCTGCATATTCCATTGGTCACGCATGTCTTTAACTACGACCTGCCGGATGATTGCGAAGATTACGTTCACCGTATCGGTCGTACCGGCCGTGCTGGTGAAAGCGGCTGTTCTATCAGCCTGGCTTGCGAAGAGTACGCGCTAAATCTGCCTGCGATTGAAGAGTACACCGGGCATCGTATTCCGGTCAGCAAGTACAACAGCGAAGCGCTACTGAGTGATTTTCCGCCGCCGAAACGCCTGACGCGTCCGCGTTCTGCTTCCGGCCCGCGCCGCCAGAATTCACAGCGCCGCAGCAGTGGTCCTCGTAACAACAACCGTAGACGGCCGGGTTGATGCTCT
This sequence comes from Lonsdalea britannica, assembly GCF_946477055.1. GTDB lineage: Bacteria > Pseudomonadota > Gammaproteobacteria > Enterobacterales > Enterobacteriaceae > Lonsdalea > Lonsdalea britannica_A. The sequence goes on from NZ_CAMKXG010000033.1 coordinate 4,083, forward strand.
CATGTCGATGCTAAGTTCTTCTTCGCTCTACGCTGCCATTGATTTGGGCTCCAACAGTTTTCATATGCTGGTCGTCCGGGAAGTGGCCGGTAGCATACAAACCATGTCCCGCATCAAACGCAAAGTCAGATTGGCCGCGGGACTGGACACGCAGAGCTGCCTGTCCCAGGAAGCGATGGAGCGCGGCTGGCAATGCCTGAAACTGTTCTCGGAACATCTGCAGGACATCCCGCAAGATCAGGTACGCGTCGTTGCGACGGCGACTCTCAGGCTCGCCTCTAATGCCGATGAGTTCCTGGACAAGGCAAAACGCATTTTGGGCGTGCCGGTTCAGGTAATCAGCGGAGAAGAAGAAGCTCGACTTATTTATCAGGGCGTGGCCCACACGACCGGCGGTCCGGAACAAAGACTGGTCGTCGATATCGGCGGTGGCAGCACTGAACTGGCGACCGGCACCGGCGCAGAGACCAACCAGCTGTTCAGCCTGCCGATGGGCTGCGTGACTTGGTTGGAACGCTACTTCGCGGACCGTAATCTGGGCGAGGCAAATTTTGCCCGCGCTGAAGAAGCGGCGCGAGAAATGGTGCGTACGGTAAAAGATAGCCTGCTGGCGCAAGGTTGGCAGATCTGCGTCGGTGCCTCCGGCACCGTACAGGCGCTGCAGGAGATCATGGTCGCACAAGGGATGGATGAGTACATCACGTTAGCCAAGCTGCAACAGCTTAAGCAACGTGCGATTCAGTGCGGCAAGCTGGAAGAACTCGAAATCGATGGGCTGACGCTAGAGCGCGCGCTGGTTTTCCCAAGCGGCCTGTCCATCCTGCTGGCGATCTTCCACGAGTTGGGCATCCAGACCATGACGTTGGCAGGCGGTGCGCTTCGCGAAGGACTGGTGTACGGCATGCTGCATTTGCCCATTGGGCAGGATATCCGCTCCCGTACCCTGCATAATCTGCAACAGCGCTATCTTCTTGATGGCGAGCAGGCGCGGCGCGTCAGCGCGTTGGCGGACAATTTCGCACAGCAGTTGGTTCAGGACTGGCAGTTGGACGATCGATGTCGGGAGCTCCTACGCAGCGCGAGTCTGATTCACGAAATCGGACTCAGCATCGACTTCCGTCAGGCCTCCCATCACGCCGCTTATCTCATCCGCAACAGCGATCTCCCCGGGTTTACACCGGCTCAGAAAAAACTCCTGGCCACCCTGCTCCACAACCAATGTAATACGCTCGATCCTATTCCACTAACGCAGCAAAATGCGCTGCCGGTGTCTCAGGCGCAGCATTTATGTCGCCTGCTGCGACTGGCGATTATCTTCGCCAGTCGTCGCCGGGACGATACGCTGCCTGCCGTCAGGCTCCGTGCGGAAGGTGAAACGCTGCGGGTCATTTTACCTGCCGGATGGCTGTCCCTGTATCCGCTGCGGGCCGAAATGCTGGAGCAGGAAAGTCGCTGGCAAAGTTATGTCCACTGGCCGCTCCTCATTGAGGAAAGCCCTGATTGACCCATCAGTAAAGGGTAACATTTTGTTGCCCATACCTTCCCTCGCTCCTCAAAATCTGCGATGTTTTTCCAGCCCTGAATCGATACAGGACGTATCGTTGCCGTAACGTGATGTTTTCATTAAAAATCATCATTACAGCTACCCCTATATTTAAAATCTAAGGATCAAGGATGAAAGGATTCTCCCTGAGCGCGGCCGCCGCATTGCTAGTATTTACCTGCGCATCGTCAGCTGCCGACAACCCTCCCCAACAGCTGCGCATACCCACGCTCGCCTACGATGATCATAGCGTCGTATTGGTGTGGGACGCGCCGGAAGACACATCCAATATCGTCGACTATCAAATTTATCAGGACGGAAAGCCTATCGGCCTGGCCAGCGAGAACCATGCGGCCAGCTCGCCCGCCAGCCCCTATATCTCTGCGTTCTATAAAAACGATACCGACCACTTTCAGCATCGGATCGTCATACACAACGCACGGATTGATAACCTGAAGGCGGAGACTCAATATCAGTTTACCGTACGGGTCATTTATGCCGACGGCACAGTATCCAGCGACAGCAACGTCGTTACCGCCACAACTACCCGCGAGCCGCAGGTGTTGAACATTACCCAATACGGCGCGAAAGGCGATGGCGTGACGCTGGACACAGCCGCCATTCAGAAAGCCATCGACGCCTGTAACGCGGGCTGCCGCGTGGATGTCCCTGCAGGCGTATACAAAACCGGCGCCCTGTGGCTGAAAAGCGATATGACGCTGAATCTGGTCAAGGGCGCAACGCTGCTGGGTTCCGACAACCCTAGCGATTATCCCGACGGCTATACGCTGTATCCCTACTCCAGTTTTACCCGCCCGGCATCGTTGATTAACGCGATCGACAAAAACAGCAGTGCGCCGGGGACGTTCAAAAACATCCGCATCGTGGGTCAAGGCGTCATCGATGGTAACGGCTGGAAACGTGCGACCAACGCCACGGTGACGGATGAAGCCAACACGACGCTGCCGCAATACGTGGCCAGCAACAGCAGCAAAGTGAGTCAGGACGGAATTTTAGCCAAAAATCAGGTGGATAAGCTGGTCAATAACGGCGTTGACGCCAAATTGGCCTACGGTCAGGGCCGCTCCAGCCTGATGACGCTACGGGGTGTGGAAAACGTCTACCTTGCCAATTTCACCGTCCGCAACCCTGCGTTCCACGGCATCATGCTGTTGGAAAACCACAATGCGGTGGTGAATGGTCTGACGCACCAGACCTACGACGCGAACAACGCCGATGGCGTGGAGTTTGGTAACAGCCAGAACGTGATGGCCTTCAACAACGTCTTTGACACCGGCGATGATTGCATCAACTTCGCCGCCGGTACGGGCGAAAACGCCAGCCAGCAAGAACCCATGAAAGGCGCATGGCTGTTCAATAACTATTTCCGTATGGGACATGGCGCGATAGTGACCGGCAGCCACACCGGCGCCTGGATACAAGATATTGTGGCGGAAAACAATGTGATGCAGAAAACCGACGTCGGCCTGCGCGCCAAGAGCGCGCCGGATATTGGCGGCGGCGCGCATGGCGTGATATTTCGCAATAATGCGATGAAGAATATCGTTAAACAGGCGGTAGTCGTCACGCTGAGCTATTCGGACGCTAACGCGACCGTGGATTATCCGGCAGCCCAAACGCCCGCTCGCTTTTACGACTTTGCGGTCAGTAACGTCACGGTGCAGGGCACTTCCGGCGCCTATCCATCGATTGAGATCGTCGGCGACAGCGACAAGGGGATTTGGCACAGTCAGCTTAACTTCAATAATGTGACGCTGGACGGCGTCCCTCCCGCCTCAATCGACGATGTTCAGGATAGTACGTTCAATCACGTGGGCTTCACGAACCTGCTCAACGGCACCACGCCGTGGAAAATCGGGACGGTGAAAAACGTGACCCTGGACGGCAAGACGCTGACGCAATAACGTCGGAACGAAAAATCCCGCCAGCGAGTCCTCTCGTTTGGCGGGATTTCTTTTTCCCTCTAGGCGTGTCCAGATGACGACAGCGGTCTATTGGCCTGCGTCGAAACGTAGGGTGATAGGCGCGGAACTACTCTTTGCCTCTCGCCTTCGCCAGCTGGGCGCGAATATTCGCCAAATGCCCTTGCCCTTTCTGCATTCGCTCCTGTGGGCTCACCACTTTTCTCACCGTTTCCCACTCTACGTCGTCCTGCGGCAGCTCCAGCAGAAACCGACTGGGTTCCGGACGAATTAATTCGCCATACTGACGGCGCTCGCGACACATCGTGAAGGTCAGCTCTTTTTGCGCCCGGGTGATGCCGACATAGGCCAACCGCCGCTCTTCATCGACGTTGTCTTCATCGATACTGGTCTGATGCGGCAGCAATCCTTCTTCCATCCCGACCAGATAGACATTCGGGAATTCCAACCCTTTGGAGGCATGCAGCGTCATGAGCTGCACCTGATCGAGATCTTCTTCGCTTTCGTTGCGTTCCATCATGTCTCGCAACGTGAAGCGCGTGACGACCTGCGTCAGCGTCATCGGCTCGTCCAGATCGCTTCCCTCCAGCATTTCCGTCATCCATGTGAACAGCTGGTTGACGTTCTTCATGCGCATCTCCGCCGCTTTCTGGCTGGGGGAGGTTTCATACAACCAACTTTCGTAATCTAACCCGTGAATCAAATCGCGCACCGCCGCGACCGGCTCCCGTTCCGCCTGGCGAGCAATCTCTGCCAGCCACTGCGTAAAACGCTGGAGCGATTCCAGACCGCGGCCGGTCAACACCTGAGAGAGTCCCACGTCAAAGCTGGAGTGAAACAGGCTGCGGTTGCGCTGATTCGCCCATTCACCCAGCTTCTTTAACGTGGCCGGACCGATTTCACGCTTTGGCGTATTCACAATACGCAAAAACGCGCTGTCATCGTCAGCATTGGTCAACACGCGCAGGTAGGCCAGCAGATCCTTGATTTCTGGGCGAGAGAAGAACGAGCTACCGCCGGAAATTTTGTAAGGAATGCGGTTTTGCATCAGCACTTTCTCGAACAGTCTCGACTGATGATTGCCACGATAAAGGATGGCGTAGTCGCGGTACTGGGTCTTATTAATGAAGTGATGCGCGATCAGTTCGCCGACCACCCGTTCAGCTTCATGATCTTCATTATTGGCGGTAATAATCTTCAGTTCATTGCCATACGCCAGCTCCGAATAGAGCCGTTTCTCGAAGACGTGCGGGTTGTTGGCGATAAGGATATTGGCTGCTTTTAGAATGCGTCCGGACGAACGGTAATTCTGCTCCAGTTTAATCACCTGTAACGCAGGAAAGTCGTGCTGTAGCAGTTCCAGGTTCTGCGGACGTGCGCCGCGCCAGGAATAAATCGACTGGTCATCATCGCCGACCACGGTAAAGCGCGCTCGGCTGCCCACCAACTGTTTAACCAGCTCGTACTGGCTGGTGTTGGTATCCTGATATTCATCCACCAGCAGATAACGCAGGCGATGCTGCCAGCGTTCGCGGGCCTGTTCATTACGCCGGAACAAGAGCGTTGGCAGCAGGATGAGATCGTCAAAATCCAATACGTTGCAGGCGCGCAGGTGTTCACTGTAGAGCTGATAACAGTGCGCAAACAGGCGATCCCGTTCCGAGCGAGCCAGCGCAGCGGCCTGGGGCGGTTCGATCAGATCGTTTTTCCAGTTGGAGATCGTCGAGATCAACTGTTGCAGCAGCTCTTTGTCATTCTGCAACCAGATCTCCGTCAGCTCCTTGAGCAGCGCCAGCTGGTCCTGATCGTCGAACAGGGAGAAATTGGACTTCATTTCCAGCGCGGCATATTCGCGCTTGATGATCTCCAGCCCCAGCGTATGGAAGGTCGCAATCATCAGGCCGCGACTTTCCTTTCGTCCCAGCGTCTGCGCCACACGCTCCTTCATCTCGCGGGCCGCCTTATTGGTAAAGGTGACCGCCGCGATATTACGCGCCTGATAGCCGCACTCCCGTATCAGATGGGCTATCTTCTGCGTGATAACGCGCGTTTTACCGGAACCGGCGCCGGCCAGGACCAGGCAGGGACCGGTAACAAACTCGACGGCGTGTTGTTGGCTGGGGTTTAAGCGCATGGGACATCTTGCTCTTTGTTCAAACGGAAGGCGATTGTAGCAAAAGTCGCGGAGGAGGATCGGCGGAAGTGGTCGCCGACGAGACAACGCGCATTGCTATTGGTATTGCACGCGGGTTACAGTGCCTGCCAGCAACCCCCGATTAAAAAAGGTATATTCCATGGCAAAAACAGCTTCGGCGCTGCACATTCTGGTCGATACGGAACAGCAGGCCAACGACATCCTGGCCCAGTTGGAACAAGGCGCAGACTTCCAGCAGTTAGCCAAGAAGTTTTCAACCTGTCCGTCCAAACGCAACGGCGGCGACCTGGGCGAATTTCGCCAGGGCGATATGGTGCCGACGTTTGATAAAGCCGTGTTCTCCTGCGAACTGCTCAAGCCCTGCGGACCGGTCAAAACCCAGTTCGGCTATCACATCATCAAAGTGCTGTACCGCCGCTGATCTTGTGAACCGGACTGGCGGGTGATCCACCGACCATTCTCGCGCTGATGCCATTGCGGATAAGCTCGATCAAAAAGGGCGCAACTTTCGTTGCGCCCTTTTTTGTTGTCGGAATCACGTCTTATCGACGTGCAGGATTATCCTGCAACCGCAATACGTTTCATGTCGGTCATGTAGCCGCGCAGTTTCTTACCTACCACTTCGATAGGATGGTTGCGAACGGCTTCGTTAACGTCGCGCAGCTGTGCGTTGTCTACTGCGGTCGCGGCAACGGCTTTACCGATATCGCCCGGCTGCAGGCTGCTCATGAATTTCTCTTTCAGCAGCGGCACCGCGGCGTTGGCGAACAGGTAGTTACCGTATTCTGCCGTATCGGAAATAACCACGTTCATTTCGTACAGACGCTTACGGGCGATGGTGTTCGCGATCAGCGGCAGTTCGTGCAGTGATTCGTAGTAGGCAGACTCTTCGATGATGCCGGAGCTCACCATCGTTTCGAACGCCAGTTCAACCCCGGCTTTCACCATGGCGATCATCAGCACGCCATTATCAAAGTATTCCTGCTCGCTGATTTTGCCTTCGAACTGCGGTGCGTTTTCGAACGCGGTTTTACCGGTTTCTTCACGCCAGGTCAGCAGTTTCACGTCACCGTTAGCCCAGTCTTCCATCATGCCGCGAGAAAACGCGCCGGAGATGATGTCGTCCATGTGTTTCTGGAACAGCGGCGCCATCAGAGTCTTCAGCTGTTCAGACAGCGCGTAAGCACGCAGTTTCGCCGGGTTAGACAGGCGATCCATCATCAGGGAGATACCGCCCTGCTTCAGCGCTTCGGTGATGGTTTCCCAACCGTACTGAATCAGTTTTTCCGCATAGGCCGGTTCAACACCGTCAGCCACCAGTTTGTCGAAGCTCAGCAGAGAACCCGCCTGCAACATGCCGCACAGGATAGTCTGTTCGCCCATCAGGTCGGATTTTACTTCGGCTACAAAAGAGGACTCCAGAACGCCCGCACGGTGACCACCTGTCGCCGCAGCCCAGGCTTTGGCAATCGCCATGCCTTCGCCTTTCGGGTCGTTTTCCGGGTGTACTGCGATCAGCGTCGGAACACCGAAACCACGTTTGTACTCTTCACGCACTTCCGTACCCGGGCATTTCGGCGCAACCATCACAACCGTGATGTCTTTACGTACTTGCTCGCCCACTTCTACGATATTGAAACCGTGAGAGTAACCCAGCGCAGCGCCCTGTTTCATCAGCGGCTGTACGGCCTGTACTACGGCGGAGTGCTGTTTGTCCGGCGTCAGGTTAACCACCAGATCCGCCTGCGGGATCAGGTCTTCGTAAGTGCCAACGGTAAAGCCGTTTTCGGTCGCTTTGCGCCATGAAGCACGCTTCTCGGCGATGGCTTCTTTACGCAGGGCATAAGCGATATCCAGACCGGAATCGCGCATGTTAAGACCCTGGTTGAGCCCCTGAGCGCCACATCCCACGATCACGACTTTCTTGCCCTTGAGGTAGTTAGCTTCATCAGCAAATTCGTCGCGGTTCATAAAGCGACATTTGCCCAATTGCGCCAGCTTCTGACGCAGGTTCAAGGTATCGAAGTAGTTAGCCATGTGGAGATGCTCCATAATGATGTGTTAGTTGCCGTTGTTTCTTTGGGTTGCCGCCTCGGCGGCCCCGGAATAGACACATCATATGACAGGAATTGCATTGCTTAAATTGATATATTAACAACGTGGCATTGCATAATATGCAACGTGAAAATAGGGCCTGCATTCGATGGATTTACGCGATCTCAAATTATTCCTGCACCTGGTGGAAAGTCACCATTTTGGTCACACCGCTAAGGCTATGCATATCAGCCCGTCAACCCTGTCGCGCCAGATACAGCGCATGGAGGAAGACATTGGGCAGGCACTGTTTTTACGGGATAACCGTACGGTGCGACTGACCGATGCTGGCGAGCATCTAAAAATCTTCGCCCAACAAACGCTGTTGCAGTATCAGCAAATGCAGCTGGCGATGTCCCAGCACGGCCAGTCGCTCAGCGGCGAACTGCGGGTATTTTGCTCGGTAACGGGAGCTTATAGCCATTTGCCGACGATTCTGGATCGTTTTCGCGCTCGCCATCCGCTGGTCGAGATCAAGCTGACAACGGGCGATGCCGCCGACGCCGTCGACAAAGTTCGTTCGAACGTCGCCGACCTCAGCATCGCGGGTCATCCGGAACTGCTGCCGCCCAGCATGGTGTTCATCCCTATCGGCAACATTCGCATCGCGCTGGTCATCCCGACGATGCCTTGTCCTGTCCAAGTCCAAATGCAGGATCCCCACGTTGACTGGAGCCAGGTTCCCTTTATTTTGCCGCAGTACGGACCGGTCAGAAAGCTCACCGAGCGCTGGTTCCGCCATCAGAAGATCGCCAGTCCGCTGATCTATGCGACCGTCTCCGGGCATGAAGCCATGGTATCGATGGTGGCGGTAGGGTGTGGCGTGGCGCTGGTCCCCGACGTCGTGCTGGAAAACAGCCCAGAGCCCGTACGCAATCGCGTGTTCGTGCTGCAAGAGCAAATTCTGGAGCCCATCCCGCTTGGGATCTGTATGCAGAAAAAACGCCTGAGCGAACCTCTGATTGCCGCCTTCTGGGAGACGCTACAGGAGACGCAATAGCGCGGCGGTTTCAGCGAGACAACGACCGATCGGACAGGGCGTCGAACGCGCTGGCCTGCTCGGCCCGTTTCATCGTCTCAATATCCATCAGATAGCGGTATAGCGGCTCCAGCCGGGTGAAACCTTCAGCCAGTACCGTCACCAACTCGCCGTTAAACAGCGCGGACATATCCTGACGGATAGCCATTGCCGCGAACGATTTACGGTTATACCAGTGCGCCAACGCCGCAGGCTGGTCTTTGATAAGCGGCCTGCGATAGCTCTCGCCCTCCAGCACAAATTCATCGCCCAGACACTCTGCAACCTTGAGAAAACGAGGCGGATCTTCGAGTAACGTCTGCCGGAACAGCGCCATTGTGGGTCGACTGGCGCTGTAGTAGCCCAACCCGTACTGCCAACTGTCTGGCCTGATTTCAAAAAAATAGGTCGGTGCATCAGTCCAGTTTTTACGGTGGCGCTTAAAGGTCAGCCACATGTTGCTGCGATAGCGGGACTTATCGCGAGAAAAACGGGTATCCCGATGAATACGCGACAGGGTTTTTGTTGGGCGCGTTTCAAAAAGCTCATCGATATGCAGCATTGTGATGCCAAGCGATTCCACCAGCGCGCGAAACGGTGTTAAAAGCGTGGCCTCATAGTCAGATCGATGTTCTTCGAACCACTCTTTGCTGTTGTGTTGACGCACCTCCTGCAGAAAGGTGAGTCCCTGTTGCGAAAATCCGTTGAATCCTGTTGTCATGGCTCATGACCACCCTAGAAAAAATGAAGGAAACGCGTAACGGCCACCCGCTGTTCCCTCAAACGATAACGCGCCCGCTGAATAACATCCAGCGGGCGCGCATCGGTCTACCCAGACGCAAAGCTTAGCGGTGCGTTAGCCTTTCATAAAAAACCGAAAAGCCGGATTTTGGGTTTCTTCGTGACACTCATAGCCCAAATCATGCAGATGGCGTTCAAATGCTTCATCGCGCTCGGCGAGTTCAAACGCCGCCAACACGCGACCGTAGTCGGTTCCATGGCTACGATAATGGAACAGGGAGATATTCCAGTGCGTTCCCAGCGTAATGAGGAATTTCAGCAACGCGCCCGGCGATTCCGGGAACTCGAAGCTATAGAGTTTTTCCTCCAGCGGTTTCGACGGTCGTCCACCCACCATGTAACGCACATGCAGCTTCGCCATTTCATCATCAGACAGATCGACCACCTGATAACCGCCTGCCTGCAGATCGGACAGAATTTCCTGCCGTTCTTCGTGACCGCGCGTCAGGCGTACCCCCATGAAGATGCAGGCGTCTTCGTCGCTGGAGTAGCGATAGTTGAATTCGGTGATGGCGCGACCGCCCAGCAGTTGGCACAGCTTCAGGAAGCTGCCTTTCTGCTCGGGGATAGTGACCGCCATCAGCGCTTCCCGCTGTTCGCCCAGTTCGCAGCGTTCGGACACGTAGCGCAGCCCGTGGAAATTGACGTTAGCCCCAGACAGTACGTGCGCCAGTCGCTCGCCCTGAATATTGTGCTGCTGGATATATTTCTTCATCCCGGCCAGCGCCAAGGCGCCCGACGGCTCAGCCACCGCACGTACGTCTTCAAACAGGTCTTTGACGGCGGCGCAGATAGAGTCGCTATCGACCGTGATGACGTCGTCCAGATACTCCCGGCACAGACGGAAAGTCTCGTTGCCGATACGTTTGACCGCCACACCTTCCGCAAACAGCCCGACGCGGGCCAAATCCACCGGCTCACCCGCATCCAACGCGGCGCGCAGGCAGGCAGAGTCTTCGGCTTCAACGCCGATGACTTTGATTTGCGGCATCAGTTGCTTAATCAGCACCGCGACGCCCGCGGCCAAGCCGCCACCGCCGACCGGGACGAACACCCGGTCAAGATGCGCATCCTGCTGCAACAGTTCCATCGCCAGTGTGCCCTGTCCGGCGATAACCGCCGGATGGTCGAACGGCGGGACGAAGGTCATTTTTTGACATTCTGACAGTTCGATGGCTTTGGCTTTGGCCTCATCAAAGTTGGCCCCGTGCAACAGCACTTCGCCGCCGAAACCGCGTACGGCATCGACTTTGATATCCGCCGTCGCGACCGGCATGACGATCAGCGCTTTGATGCCCAGACGATTGGCGGAGAGCGCTACGCCCTGAGCATGGTTGCCAGCCGATGCCGTCACCACGCCGTGGGACTTCTGTTCATCGCTCAGCCCAGCCATCATGGCGTAGGCGCCACGCAGCTTGAAACTGTGGACAGCCTGGCGATCTTCCCGCTTCACCAGAATGTCGTTGCCCAACCGGGCGGATAGCTTGTCCATCCGCTCCAGCGGCGTGACCTGCGCGATTTCATACACCGGCGAGCGAAGAACCGCCCGCAGGTATTCCGCGCCGCAGGGGGCGTCGGAAAGGGGTTGTGAAACTGCCATCAGCTTTAGCCTCCCAGCTTGCTTTTATCCCGGACGGCACCTTTGTCAGCGCTGGTCGCCAGGCTAGCGTAGGCGCGTAATGCAAATGAAACCTGACGATCGCGGTTCTTCGGCGTCCAGGCCGCATCTCCACGAGCCAGCTGCGCTTCCCGGCGCTGGGCCAGCTCACCTTCAGTCACATCCAGTACAATACCCCGGTTCGGAATGTCGATAGCGATAGTGTCGCCGTCTTCCACCAGCCCAATCAGACCGCCGTTAGCCGCTTCCGGTGAAGCATGACCGATGGACAGACCGGACGTTCCGCCCGAGAAACGGCCGTCGGTGATCAGCGCGCAGGCCTTACCCAGTCCCATCGATTTCAGGAAGCTGGTCGGATACAGCATCTCCTGCATACCCGGACCGCCTTTCGGGCCTTCGTAGCGGATGACCACGACGTCGCCCGCTTCCACTTTACCGCTCAGGATCGCTTCTACCGCGTCATCCTGACTTTCGTAGACCTTGGCGGGACCACGGAACACCAGGCTGTTTTTATCCACGCCCGCCGTTTTGACGATACAGCCATCTTCCGCCAGGTTGCCGTACAGCACGGCCAGACCGCCGTCCTGACTGTAGGCAAATTCCTTGGTGCGAATGCACCCTTCTTTGCGGTCGGTATCCAGTGAATCCCAACGGCAATCCTGCGAGAAAGCCTGCGTGGTACGAATACCCGCCGGGCCAGCCGCATACATTTTCTTCACGCCTTCATCTTGTGTTTGCATCACATCGTAGGCCGCCAGCGTTTCCTGCAGCGACATACCCAGAATGTTGGTCACGTCGCGATGCAGCAGACCCGCGCGATCCAGCTCGCCTAAAATACCCAGCACGCCCCCGGCACGGTGAACGTCTTCCATATGGTATTTCTGCGTACTCGGCGCAACCTTGCACAGATGCGGCACTTTGCGCGACAGGCGATCGATGTCTTCCATCGTGAAGTCAACTTCGCCTTCCTGCGCAGAGGCCAACAGGTGGAGAACGGTGTTGGTGGAACCGCCCATCGCGATATCCAGCGTCATCGCGTTTTCAAACGCGTGTTTGTTGGCGATGTTACGCGGCAGCGCGCTATCGTCGTCCTGCTCGTAGTAACGTTTGGTCAGCTCGACAATGCGCTTACCGGCGTTGAGGAACAGCTGCTTACGGTCGGCATGCGTCGCCAGCAGAGAACCGTTACCCGGTTGGGATAGGCCCAGCGCTTCCGTCAGACAGTTCATCGAGTTGGCGGTAAACATGCCAGAACAGGAGCCGCAGGTCGGACAGGCGGAGCGCTCAATCTGCAGGCTGTCTTCATCGCTGACTTTCGGGTTGGCGCCCTGGATCATGGCGTCGACCAGATCCAGCTTGATCAGCTGGTCGGACAGTTTGGTTTTACCGGCTTCCATCGGACCGCCGGAAACGAAAATGACCGGGATGTTGAGGCGCAGAGCCGCCATCATCATCCCCGGGGTGATTTTGTCACAGTTGGAAATGCAGACCATGGCGTCCGCGCAGTGTGCATTCACCATGTACTCTACGGAATCCGCGATCAGTTCGCGGGAAGGCAGAGAGTAGAGCATACCACCGTGACCCATCGCGATGCCGTCATCGACCGCAATGGTATTGAACTCTTTGGCTACGCCGCCTGAGGCTTCGATCTGTTCCGCGACCAGCTTACCCAGATCGCGCAGATGTACGTGGCCGGGAACGAATTGCGTGAATGAGTTAACAACGGCAATGATAGGCTTGCCAAAATCGGCGTCGGTCATCCCTGTGGCGCGCCACAAGGCTCGCGCTCCAGCCATATTACGACCATGCGTGGTGGTGGCTGAACGGTACTTAGGCATACTCTGATTACTCCAGTTTAAAACAGATGACCGGCAGCAAAACGCGCTGCCGGTAAGAAAAGAATGTTGGTGATGTGATTAACGGTTTACCGGATCCAGCCAGCCCCATTTATCTTCTGTTTCACCCGTAAACAGCCCGAAGAATGCCTGCTGCAGCTGCTTGGTGACAGGACCACATTTGCCGATACCCACCTGAATGCCGTCAACGCTACGCACCGGGGTGATTTCCGCCGCGGTGCCGGACATAAAGACTTCGTCAGCCAGATAGAGCGATTCGCGGGACAGCACCTGCTCGCGAACTTCGTATCCTTTCTGTTTCGCCAGCGTGATGATGGCGTCACGGGTAATTCCCGGCAGCGCCGAAGAGGTGAACGGCGGCGTGAAGATGATGCCATTTTTTACTTCGAACAGGTTTTCGCCAGCACCTTCGGAAACGTAACCGTGAACATCCAGCGCAATACCTTCCTGATAGCCATGACGACGGGCTTCACTCCCCACCAGCAGCGAAGACAGATAGTTACCGCCTGCTTTGGCCGCCGTCGGGATCGTATTGGCCGCCGCGCGGTTCCATGATGAAACCATCGCATCGATGCCCTGATCCAGCGCTTCTTCACCCAGATAAGCTCCCCACGGGAAGGCGGCGATGATCACATCCGTTTTGTAACCCTCTGGCGGGTTCACGCCCATGCCGACATCGCCGACGAACACCAACGGACGGATATAAGCGCTCGATAAGTTGTTTTTGCGCAGTGTTTCGCGGCACGCTTCCATCAGTTCGTCAACGCTCTGAGACAGCGGCATACGGTAGATCTTGGCGGAGTCATGCAAACGCTGCATATGCTCGCGGTGGCGGAACACGACCGGGCCACGGTGAGAGTTATAGCAACGGACGCCTTCGAACACGGAAGTACCGTAGTGCAAGGCGTGAGACATCACGTGAACTTTCGCATCTGCCCAAGGAACCATTTCGCCGTTGAACCAGATATAGTCAGCTTTCTTTGTCATCGTTAATTTCCTTCTCGGTGCCTCAGGCACGTATCTATTATGCTCTCAGTGACTGGATCTCAACGCGCGAGATGTCCAGCAGTTTGCTTAATTGCGTTGACAGTAAATCGACCGGCCGCTGACTCGCAACGGTCAGCTCGATGTTGATCTGTGCGCCGTCGTCCTGCGACGTCATATTCATGGCGGAAACCTGAAACCCGCGATGGCGAGCGACGCGCAGCACACGCTCCAGCGTTTCTGGTCGAAAACGGGCCTGAATGGAAATCTGATGGCGTTTCATTCGCTCTCCTCCAACATAGTTTCATTGCCAGCACCGGGCGGCACTAGCGGCCAGACGTTTTCGTACGAATCGATGGACACATGCAACAGGTAAGGCCCGTCGCTGTTTAACAATGCATTCAGAGCGGAATCAATCTGGTCTTTACGTGTAATGCTTTGGCCGGGGATACCGAATGCGCTGGCCAGCATCAGGAAATCAGGGTTATCGGTGAGCGTCGTTTCGCTATATCGTTCTTCGAAGAACAACTCCTGCCACTGCCTGACCATGCCTAATCGTTGATTATCCAACAGCACGATTTTCATCGGCAGGCGCTTGCGTTTGATCGTACCCAGTTCCTGAATGTTCATCATGAAGGAACCGTCACCGGAGATACAAATGACCGTATCATCAGGCCGCGCCACCTGAGCGCCGACGGCAGCCGGAACCCCAAAACCCATTGTGCCGAGGCCGCTGGATGTAATGAAATTTTCCGGACGATTGACCTGCATATGCTGGGCGGCCCACATCTGATGCTGTCCAACATCCGTGGTGATAACGGTGTCAGCGGGCATCCGCTCCGACAAGGTTTTCAGGAGTGCCGGGGCATAAATGGCTTCGCCCGGGTGATCGTAACGCGACGGATATTCGGCTTTCATCAACGTCGCTTGCTGGCGCCAGGCATCAATACGCAGCGACTGCGTTAATGCTGGCAACAGGTGGTTTAAATCCCCCTGCAACGCCACGTGCGCCTGACGCAGTTTATTCAGTTCAGCTGGGTCGATATCCATGTGGATCACGCTGGCATTCGGGGCAAACGTATTCAGCTTACCGGTTACGCGGTCATCAAAGCGCGCGCCTACTGCGATGAGCAGGTCACACTGCTGCACCATCAGGTTTGCCGCTTTGGTTCCGTGCATCCCAATCATGCCGAGATAGTAGGGATAATTCGTGTCCACTGCGCCAAGCCCTTTCAATGTGGCGACACAGGGGATGTGCGTAGTATCCAGAAACTCGCGCAATGCGGGAACCGCCCGAGCCATTCCCACGCCGCCGCCGATATACAGGATGGGCTGTTTGGCATGAGCCAGCAACGTATTGGCATCGGTCAGCGCCTGTCTCTTATACACATCTGACGCTGCCGACGAAGAGGATAGTGTAGAT
>NZ_CAMKXG010000034.1 GCF_946477055.1 Lonsdalea britannica
CCGTGTCAGTGGGAGCGCATTATAGGGAGTTATTTCGGGCTGACAAGCGCTAAATACAAAAAACTGGCCGACCGCTCACATTTAAACCAAAACGTCAATTTAAGCCGGTTTAAAGCCCCAAAACGCGCATTTAATCGACAAAAAAGCCCGGATTCAAAAAATCCGGGCTTTTCGCTGAGGGGATCAGCCTGACGCTACTGATGCGCGACGATAGACTCACCATCAAGATCCAGGGTAATCGGTTTACCCGGAAGCAGTTTGCCAGACAATATTTGCTGCGCCAGCGGGTTTTCAATCAGTTGCTGTATAGCACGCTTCAACGGACGGGCTCCGTATACCGGGTCAAACCCGATTTTACCCAGAATCTCCAATGCTGGCTCAGAGATCGTCACGCTGTAGCCCCTCTCTTCCAATCGCTGGTACAAACGCTGCAGCTGAATCTGGGCAATTGACGTAATGTGTTCCCGGCCTAACGGATGGAAGACCACGACCTCATCAATACGGTTAATGAACTCAGGACGGAAGTGGTGATTAACCACATTCATGACCATATCGCGCATCTGGCCGTAACTCATCTCGCCAAACCGTTCCTGAATCAGGTCCGATCCCAAGTTGGATGTCATGATGACCACCGTGTTGCGGAAGTCCACCGTACGCCCCTGTCCGTCGGTCAAGCGACCATCATCCAGTACCTGCAACAGAATATTGAAGACATCAGGATGCGCCTTCTCCACTTCATCCAGCAGAATCACGGAATAAGGACGACGTCTCACTGCTTCCGTGAGGTAACCCCCTTCTTCATAGCCGACATATCCCGGGGGAGCGCCCACCAAACGGGATACCGAATGTTTTTCCATGAATTCGGACATATCGATACGCACCATCGCGTCGTCGCTATCGAAGAGGAATTTCGCCAGCGTTTTACACAGCTCGGTTTTACCGACCCCTGTCGGCCCCAGGAAAAGGAATGAACCGATAGGACGATTAGGATCGGCCAGACCCGCGCGGCTACGTCGGATAGAGTTCGCCACCGCTTCAACCGCTTCGTTCTGTCCAATGACGCGCTGGTGCAGCTCATCTTCCATTCGCAGCAGTTTTTCGCGTTCGCCTTCCAGCATTCTTGATACCGGAATACCCGTAGCGCGTGCCAATACTTCGGCGATTTCAGTGTCCGTTACCTTATTACGCAACAGACGCATCGTTTTACCTTCCGACTGCGTCGCCGTTGCCAGCTGTTTTTCCAGCTCAGGAATCTTGCCGTACTGCAACTCGGACATTTGACCCAAATCGCCCTGACGACGCGCCTGTTCCAATTCGATTTTGGCCTGTTCCAGCGCGGCCTTGATATTCTGAGTGCCGGTTAATGAGGCTTTTTCCGCTTTCCACTCTTCTTCCAGCTTCGAGTAATCCCGCTCTTTCTCTTCCAACTCGGTATTCAAAATTTCGAGCCGTTTCAGGCTGGCGTCATCAGACTCTTTCTTCAACGCCTGCTGTTCGAGCTTCAGCTGGATGATTCGACGGTCCAACCGGTCCAACGCCTCAGGCTTGGAGTCGATTTGCATACGAATGCTGGATGCGGCCTCATCGATCAGGTCAATCGCCTTATCCGGGAGTTTGCGGTCTGCGATATAGCGATGGGACAACGTCGCCGCCGCCACAATGGCCGGGTCGGTGATCTGAACGTGATGATGCAGTTCATAACGCTCTTTCAGCCCACGCAAAATCGCGATGGTGTCTTCCACCGTCGGTTCGGCCACAAACACTTTCTGGAAACGACGCTCCAACGCGGCGTCTTTCTCAATATACTGACGATATTCGTCCAGCGTGGTCGCCCCGACGCAGTGCAGCTCACCGCGCGCCAACGCAGGCTTCAACATGTTGCCCGCATCCATCGCGCCATCGGCTTTACCCGCGCCGACCATCGTATGCAGTTCATCAATAAACAGGATGACGCTGCCTTCCTGTTTCGAAAGATCATTCAATACGCCTTTTAAGCGCTCTTCGAACTCGCCGCGGAATTTGGCGCCCGCCACCAGCGATCCCATATCGAGCGCCAGCACGCGTTTGTTCTTCAAGCCTTCCGGCACTTCCCCATTAACGATGCGCTGCGCCAACCCTTCGACGATAGCCGTTTTACCGACCCCTGGCTCACCAATAAGTACCGGGTTGTTTTTGGTTCTGCGCTGCAGCACCTGAATGGTGCGGCGAATTTCTTCATCACGACCGATAACGGGATCCAACTTGCCCTGTTCGGCACGTTCGGTTAAATCGATCGTGAATTTCTTCAAAGCCTGGCGCTGATCTTCAGCCCCTTGTTCGTTCACGTTTTCTCCTCCACGGATTTGGTCAATCGCTTTCGTCACGCTATCCATGTTGGCGCCGGCGTTCTTTAACAGGTCCGTCAACGTGCTCCGCGCTTCCAGCGCCGCCAGAACAAACAGTTCCGACGATATAAAGGTGTCACCCCTTTTCTGAGCCAGCTTGTCGCAAAGATTTAATGTCCGTACCAATTCATTGGATGGCTGTACATCGCCTCCGGTCCCTTCAACCTGCGGGAGACGGCTTAACGCCTGCTCAATCTCTTGTTTCAGATGAGCGACATTAACGCCAGCTGCGGTTAACAGCGGACTGACCGTGCTTCCTTCCTGATTTAAAAGGGCACTCATTAAATGCAGTGGTTCGATAAATTGATTGTCTCGACCGAGAGCGAGAGATTGGGCATCAGCGAGGGCAAGCTGGAACTTATTAGTAAGACGATCCAGACGCATAACTCCTCCGATTTATACTGATCAAATGTGCTACTGGAGATTAGATGAGGTCTAGCCCCAAATTTTCAAGATGATTTGTCAGTAATAATAGTAGGAATCACGTTCTACGTGCTGGACCGCCCTAATTCAAAAGGTTATATCAGCCAGATTAAACTTGCCATTCGACCGGTCACGCCGTCGCGGCGGTAGGAAAAGAATTGCTGCGGATGGCTTACCGTACAATATTCGCCGCCATAAATCCGGCTAACGCCCGCTGCGCGCAGTCGCAGTCGGGCTAGCTGAAAGATATCAGCCATGTACTTATCGTCACGAGCGACAAACGCCTGCGCCGCGGCGGGTTCGGACGCCATGAACGCCTCCCGCACTTCAGCACCGACTTCAAACTGCTGCGGCCCAATAGCCGGACCGAGCCACGCCATTATTTCCGACGGCGCCGCCCGGAAAGCCTTCAACGTCTGTTCCAACACGCCGGCCTGCAAGCCGCGCCAGCCCGCGTGCGCCGCCGCCGCTTCATCGCCCTTCACCGAGCAGAACAGCACCGGCAGGCAATCGGCCGTCATCACCGCACACACCTTGCCTGGACGGGAGGTATAGACAGCATCCCCCGTCGTCGCGGGCGTCGCCTCGTCGAGATTAACGACCTGAGTGCCGTGTACCTGCTGTAACCAATGCGGCTGCGCAGGCAGTGCGCCGTCTGTCACCAACCGACGCCGATTTTCCTCCACGCAAGCGATGTCATCGCCTACGTGGTTGCCGAGATTGAGAGACGCATAAGGCTCGCTGCTACATCCACCGTGACGGGTGGTGGAGCAGGCGCGGATGGTCGCTGGCGCGGGCCAGTCGGGCTGAATCAGCATGTTGTCACCAGTCCAATTGATCCTTGAACTCTTCGGTATCTGCTTTAAGAGCAGCGATTAAATCCACCATGTCCTGCGGCAACGCCGCATGCCATTCCATCTGAATGCCGGTGACGGGATGGTACAGTCTCAGCATGGTGGCGTGGAGCGCCTGACGGTCGAAGCCGCGCAGCACACTGATGAATTCGTCCGAAGCGCCTTTTGGCGGACGGGGACGGCCGCCATACAGCGGGTCGCCGACCAGTGGATGCGCGATGTGCGACATATGAACGCGAATCTGATGGGTTCTTCCCGTTTCCAGACGCAGTCTCAACCGGGTGTGAGCACGAAAATGCTCCATAATCCGGTAATGGGTGACCGCCGGTTTGCCCATCGGGTGCACCGCCATATGCGTACGTTTTGTGGGATGGCGCGCAATCGGCTCTTCCACCATACCGCCCGCCGTCATGTTGCCGATAGCCACGGCTTCATATTCACGCGTGATTTCACGCGCCTGTAGCGATTCCACCAGCCGGGTCTGCGCCGGTACGGTTTTGGCGACAACCATCAGCCCGGTCGTGTCTTTATCCAGTCGATGAACGATGCCGGCACGCGGCACATCGACAATCTCGGGATAATAATGCAGCAGCGCATTCAGCACGGTGCCGTCAGGGTTGCCCGCGCCGGGATGAACCACCAGGCCTCTCGGCTTGTTGATGACCAGAATATCCTGATCTTCATAGACGATATCCAGCGGGATCGCCTGAGGTTCCCAACGGGCTTCCTCTTCGATCAGCGCGTCGACGGCAATCGTTTCGCCCCCCAGCACCTTCTCTTTGGGTTTATCAATCACGGTGCCGTTCACCTGCACGCGCTGGTCCAAAATCCACTCTTTTAAGCGAGAACGTGAATAATCAGGGAACAATTCGGCCAAAGCCTGATCTAAACGTTGTCCGAGTTGCGATTCGGCCACCGTTGCGGTGAGTTGTACTTGTTGTGCCATAGTATGCCGCTTCTTTTACGTTGGGTTTTAACGGCGATGCCGTATAAAATCATGTACCATTGTAGCTGGTCTTCATCGGGAGCTTAACGGACAGTTTCCCGGAAAAAACACTCTGAGGATAATCAAAACGTCATGACGCGTATGAAATATCTGGTGGCTGCTGCCACGTTGAGCCTGGTACTGGCGGGTTGTTCCAGCACCAAGGATGCGGTTCCAGACCGTCCACCTGCCGAGCTTTACGCCACCGCGCAGGAGAAATTGCAGGAGGGCAACTTTAAGGCAGCCATTACGCAGTTGGAAGCGTTGGATAACCGTTATCCATTCGGCCCTTATTCCCAGCAGGTTCAGCTTGACCTGATCTACGCCTACTACAAATCCGCCGAGTTACCGTTAGCTCAGGCATCCATCGACCGTTTCCTGCGTCTGAACCCCACGAGTCCCAATGTGGATTACGTGTTGTACATGCGCGGATTAACCAATATGGCGTTAGATGACAGTGCGTTGCAGGGGTTCTTCGGTGTGGATCGTTCAGACCGCGATCCGCAGTACGCCCGCGCCGCCTTCAAGGCATTCAGCCAGTTGGCGGAGGGCTATCCTCGTAGCCTGTATGTGACCGATGCCGGCAAACGTCTGGCGTTTCTGAAAGAGCGTTTGGCGAAGTATGAACTTTCGGTCGCGCAATACTACACGAAACGCGGCGCGTATGTCGCGGTGGTTAATCGTGTTGAGCAGATGCTGAAAGACTACCCGGATACACAGGCCACACGTACGGCTCTGCCGCTGATGGAAAATGCTTATCGCCAGATGCAGCTGACCGGCGAGGCCGACAAAGTGGCGAAGCTGATCTCGGCTAATCAAGCCTGATCAAACGCATTAGAAAGGATTTTACAACGGCAGCTTAGGCTGCCTTTTTTATGCCCGGCGTCCATGACTCAACGCGGTTCCACGCAGCAAATCCTGAAAATTTTGGCATAGCTCCCCATCACTGACAAGGCTTGTCGCCGCAATCCCAAAAGTCGCTCACAAATTACACGACCAGTCTGATATATGACAAAAAAAAGACTTAAAACCCTGCCATTTTAACAATCTCGGGGTATGCTGAAACTATCCAAGACGGACAAGGCAGAGAGGTAAACGTTTATGACTATCAACATTACCAGTAAGCAAATGGATATCACCCCGGCAATACGCAAACATGTCGAAGACCGTCTCACCAAGCTGGATAAGTGGCAAACTAGCCTGATTAATCCACACATCATCCTGTCGAAAGAACCTAAGGGCTTTGTGGCCGACGCCACCATTGGCACACCGAACGGACCGCTGGTCGCAAGCGCAAAACACGAAGATATGTATGCTGCGGTCAACGAACTCATCGCCAAGCTCGAACGGCAGTTGAATAAGGTTCAGCATAAAGGTGAAGCGCGCCGCGCCGACACCTGCCTCAAAGACATCACGCCGCAGCCAGCCCCGGAAGAGTAATCACCTCCTTCCCTATCGTGATGTTGTTAACGCGCCGAAAGGCGCGTTTTTTATTGACAGGATGAAAAGGCAGTCGTTAACCTAGCGCCATCAACCGTCAGGATTTAATTAATGACACGCCATTCATTGTTCTTCGTATTCTTCTTTTTCTTCCCCCACAGGGGGGGCGATTGGTCGTGTGAGTAAGAATACGAAGACGAACAAAAAGCCTCCTGAAATCAGGGGGCTTTTTTTGTTCTGGCCTGCAAACAGGGTAAAGCAAAATGACCGACAATCCGTTATTGGCACTGCGCGAACGCATCAGCGCGTTGGATTTACAGCTGCTGGAGCTTCTGTCTCAACGACGTGAGCTGGCTCTGGACGTTGCCCGAGCGAAGCAAACCACGCACCGTCCTATCAGAGATAAAGAGCGTGAACGCGATCTGCTAGCCCGCCTGGTGGAAGCGGGCAGGCCATATCAGCTCGATGGCCACTACATCACCCGACTGTTCCAGCTGATTATTGAAGACTCCGTGCTCACCCAGCAGGCTCTGCTCCAACAGCACCTGAACCAAACCGGCGCACATTCAGCACGGGTTGCGTTCCTCGGTCCCAAAGGCTCCTATTCTCATCTGGCCGCACGCCAATATACGGCTCGTCATTTCGATCAGATCATCGAATGCGGCTGCCAGAAGTTTCAGGATATTTTTACTACGGTTGAGAACGGCCATGCCGATTACGGCGTTCTGCCGATTGAAAATACCAGTTCAGGATCGATCAACGACGTCTATGACCTGCTGCAACATACGGGGTTGTCGATCGTAGGCGAACTGTCTAACCCTATCGACCACTGCGTGTTGGTTTCTACAGACACTCAG
Source organism: Lonsdalea britannica (assembly GCF_946477055.1). Lineage (GTDB taxonomy): Bacteria > Pseudomonadota > Gammaproteobacteria > Enterobacterales > Enterobacteriaceae > Lonsdalea > Lonsdalea britannica_A. The sequence continues at coordinate 6,944 of NZ_CAMKXG010000034.1, forward strand.
CTTGACCAGATCCAGACCGTCTATAGCCATCCTCAGCCTTTCCAACAGTGCAGCCATTTTATTAATCGTTTCCCGCACTGGAAAATCGAGTACTGCGAAAGCAGCGCCGCCGCGATGGCGAAAGTGGCTGAACTGAATTCACCTCACGCCGCCGCGCTGGGAAGTGAAGCCGGGGGGACGCTCTACAATTTGCAGGTGCTGGAACACAACCTGGCGAACCAGACGCAAAACTACACCCGCTTCATCGTACTGGCCCGCAAGCAAATCGACGTCGCAGAACAGGTTCCGGCTAAAACCACATTGATTATGGCAACCGGCCAGCAGTCCGGCGCACTGGTCGAAGCGCTGCAAGTCCTGCGGGATCAGGGCATTATCATGACCAAGCTGGAGTCCCGGCCTATCCACGGCAATCCGTGGGAAGAGATGTTCTACATTGATGTACAAGCCAATCTGCGTAGCAAACCGATGCAAAAAGCCATCAATGAACTGACGGCGATCACTCGTTCGCTGAAAGTGCTCGGCTGTTACCCTAGCGAGAACGTTGTCCCGGTCGATTTGGGCGGTTAAATACAAACGCCGCCATTTCCTGAGGAGATGGCGGCGCAATGATTCGTGTAGGGAAAAGGTCAGCGGATGTCGTTGGCCTGTTGCAACAGCGTTCGGCTTTCGCTCATAAAGCGATGGGAATAGTCGCCAAACCACTGCTCCACTTTTTTGAAACTGTTGATAAACGCCGTTTTATCGCCATTCTCCAACAGCGCAATCGCCTCTCCGAAACGCAGGTAATAGCGCTTGATCAAAGCCAGGTTATTGCCGGATGACATGATGATGTCTGCGTAAAGCTGCGGATCCTGAGCAAACAACCGCCCCACCATCGCCAGCTCCAGCCGATAAATAGGCGATGACAGCGCCAGCAATTGTTCGATCTGCACATTTTCTTCCGTCAGATGTAACCCGTAAACAAACGTCGTGAAATGGCGCAACGCCTGAATGAAGGTCATGTTCTGATCGTGCTCTACCGCGCTGATGCGATGCAGACGCGCACCCCAGACACGGATCTGTTCCAGCAGCCACTGATAGGATTCGGGTTGACGCCCATCACAGTACACCACAACCTGCTTGGCGAGACTGCCGGTATCCGGCCCGAACATCGGGTGAAGCCCCACGACCGGTCCCTGATGCACCGCCAGCATAGCCTGCAGCGGACCATTTTTGACCGAGGCCAAATCCACCAGCAGGCAGTCCTCCGGCAGCGGCGGCAGTTGAGCGATAACCTGTTCGGTAAGATGAATCGGCACGCTGACGATCACCATTCCCGCATCGGCCAGCAGTTCGCTCGCCCGAGGCCAGTCTTCCTGTTCCAGAATTTTGACCTGATAACCGGAAAGGGTCAGCATTTTATCGAACATACGCCCCATCTGACCGCGACCGCCGATGATGACGACCGGTCGCAGGGACGGATTCAACGTTTTGAACCCTTTGTCATTTTCGCTGGAGTAGGATTCACGCATGACGCGGCGCAGTACATCCTCAATCAAAGAGGGAGGAACGCCTAAGGCTTCAGCCTCCTTTCGACGAGAAGCCAGCATTTCCGCTTCCCGGTCCGGCGCATAAATCGGTAATCCATAGTGACTTTTGACTTCGCCCACTTCTGCGACGAGTTTTAACCGCCGAGACAACAATGCCAATAGTGCCTTATCTACCTCGTCAATCTGATCACGTAACGCGGTCAGTTCAGCGGTCATCTACTCTTCTCCTTACTGATTGGTGCGTATCGCGCCAAGATCCTGATGCACCGATCGCAATAACGATTCAGTGTTTTCCCAACTAATACAGGCGTCCGTGACAGACACACCGTAATGCATCTGGGAACGCGGCTGTTCAGAAGACTGGCTGCCTTCATTCAGATGGCTTTCCAGCATCAGACCGATAATAGAGCGATTGCCGGCTTTGAGCTGCTCCACGGCAGACTCCACTACCAACGGCTGGCGACGATAATCTTTATTCGAATTTCCGTGGCTACAATCTATCATCAGCGCTGGTTTCAGTCCCGCATCACGCATCTGTTTTTCACATTCCGCCACGTCTTCCGCGCTGTAGTTCGGCCTTTTACCGCCGCGTAAAATCACATGACCGTCGGTATTCCCCTGCGTATGCAACAGACAAACCTGACCACTTTGGTTGATTCCCATAAAACGATGCGCCATCGAGGCGGCTTTCATGGCGTTGATGGCTGTGCCAAGGCTGCCGTCCGTGCCATTTTTAAAGCCGACAGGCATGGAAAGCCCGGATGCCATCTCACGGTGTGTCTGCGATTCCGTGGTTCTCGCGCCAATCGCCGACCAGCTGAAAAGATCGCCCAGGTACTGCGGACTATTGGGATCCAGCGCTTCCGTCGCCAGGGGCAGGCCTATATTCACCAGCTTCAGCAGCAAATCGCGCGCAATATGCAGACCGGCCTCCATATCGCACGAACCATCCATATGCGGATCGTTAATCAATCCTTTCCACCCCACCGTGGTGCGGGGTTTCTCGAAGTAAACGCGCATGACGATATACAGTTTATCGCTCAGCTCTGCCGACAAAGCTTGCAACCGGCGGGCATACTCCAGCGCGGCATCAGTGTCGTGAATGGAACAAGGACCGCACACAATCAGCAATCGGTCGTCACGACCGTGGATAATATCCGCCACAGCCTGCCGAGAGCGAGAAATCGCCTGCTGAGCCTCTTCACTCAACGGAAATTTGGCCTTCAGTTCGTCTGGAGTAATCAATATCTGCTCTTCAACGATATTGACGTTATTAAGCGCGTCTTTCTGCATGATCATGGTCCTGTCCCTTATTCTGTGCCTGTGCGATGGCGGCGGTGAGTACATAACCCGGACACAGTATCACAGGGTGTAAATATTTAAAACCACCAGCTGTAAAGTTATAATTACCATTATAAGCAGACCAGAATATGGGGCGGGCTCTACATTTTCGGACCATCATCGACATCGATCTCTCATCAGTTATCCGGTGCTTATTTCGATCTCGATGCCATGCTCATCAAACCCCATAGCCCACACATCAGATGAACAACAATAAAAACCCAGTCAAATCAAACATAAAAGTGAGTACGCATACAAATAGACAGTTTCATCCGCCACCCGAACGCATAAAAACAAGGTGTCCCCTGCGCTTATCAATCGCTTCAACCGCGGAGAATTAGAGCGCAAAACAGAAGCCACCCACAAAGCGCACATCCATCTGTAAAGATAAAATTACACATGACTTCGATTTTATTTTACTGTCAACACACAACCTCTCAGCTAAGGCGGAGTTTACTCAGCGAGTGTTCGGTGCCATTTTTCGTTGGGTGCAGACAGCGTGGTTTTAAAGAGATCGTACTCTTCGCGCCCAGCTGCTTAGGTCACGTGAGGTATTGATGAGCGATGGCTTTTTCTTTTTCGTGGTGAACAATGGCTTTTTTGCGCAATTGAATGTCTGAGAAGATCGAGGCGAGAATGAACACAAAGAACAGGAGAAAGTATAGGTAGATGACGGAAAACCAAACTTTGTTATCGCGCGTCTCATCGATCCTTTTTTGAATACCTTGCTCTGAGTTTTTCATCCCTATGTTATCGCACACGGTCCGTATCAGCGCGGGTGAAAGGTGTAAATCGAGTGAGATATCGCCATAGGATTTGCTCCGGCAAAAAGCGGGCGTCATTTCCCAAGATTGCTGGTCCACTTTGCCCTTGGCTTTATCCAGCGTTAATAAGAAGTTTTCTTTCCCTTCTACCGTCATCGTTAAAGACGCCCAGCCATGAGGAACGCTGATGACATAACGGCCCATAACATAGGTCATTATGCCTAACAGGCTAACAAACAAAATGGAGATGATACCGGCGCCAAGGTAATCGCCCCGACTCGGAGGCGTTAGCAGCTTCTTTCTGGATTTAATGCCGCTCAGCCTGATCATCCAGGGTTGTGCACCTTCGATAAGCCCCCATGCTTTGCGCTCTTCAGGAAGGGTTCTAAGCCATCGCCAGGCGACTCTGGCGCAAAGTGCCGCAGCGGCGGCGAAAGCGCCCCATAACGGGCTACCCAGTATGGCGTTGACTTGCTCCAGGTTGTTCATGATTTCTCCTTAAATCTTGTATGTCCGGTGCCCCCTTAATCTAACGCTTTTTACATACAAAAAAAGGGGCGGCATATAGGCCACCCCTTCATTCAAAACGACTTTCGGATGTCGCGAAAGCGCGTTCTTAGTTAAGACGCTCTTTGATACGAGCAGACTTACCAGCACGCTCACGCAGGTAGTACAGTTTCGCTTTACGTACGGCACCACGGCGTTTCACAGTAATGCTGTCCACCACTGGAGAATGCGTCTGGAATACACGTTCCACGCCTTCGCCGTTAGAAATCTTGCGAACAGTGAATGCAGAATGCAGACCGCGGTTACGAATAGCGATAACCACGCCCTCGAATGCCTGCAGACGTTTTTTAGAACCTTCAACGACCCATACCTTAACTTCCACGGAATCACCCGGACGGAATGAAGGTACGTCTTGCTTCATCTGCTCTTGTTCGATCTGTTTAATGATGTTGCTCATGATATGTCTCTTACCCTAGGTAAACTGATATATGGGTTCGCCCGGCGCTGTGCCAGCGGCCCCCTAGTACTCTTGTTGAGACTGATGTTCCCGTTGGAATTCAGCCAGCAACGTTGTTTGCTCGTCAGTCAGAGCTAGGCTTTTCAGAAGTTCAGGTCTTCTAAGCCAGGTTCGGCCCAGCGACTGCTTCAAACGCCAGCGACGTATTTCAGCATGGTTGCCTGACAGTAAAACTGCCGGAACTTCCATCCCCGTCAACACTTCAGGCCGGGTGAAATGAGGGCAATCCAGCAATCCATCCGCAAAAGAGTCTTCTTCTGCTGAAGCTTCATGACCCAGCACGCCCGGGATGAACCGGGAAACAGAGTCAATCAGCGTCATTGCCGGCAGTTCGCCGCCGCTGAGCACATAATCACCGATAGACCACTCTTCGTCGACTTCGGTTTTGATTACGCGCTCGTCAATTCCCTCGTACCGTCCACAGACCAGAATCATCTTCTGATTTGTAGCAAGTTGACGTACGCCTTGCTGATCCAATTTGCGGCCCTGTGGTGACAGGTAAATCACCCGAGCGCCTTCGCCTGCCGCTGCTTTAGCTGCATGAATCGCATCCCGTAAAGGTTGCACCATCATCAGCATCCCGGGACCTCCGCCATAAGGGCGATCGTCCACGGTGCGATGCCGGTCGTAGGTGAAGTCTCGCGGACTCCAATATTCTACGCTCAGCAGGCCATTTTTTACTGCCCGGCCAGTGACTCCATAATCAGTAATGGCGCGGAACATTTCTGGAAACAGGCTGATTACCCCAATCCACATAGCATCGTTCCACTCGTTACTGGTCGTTGTACGGAAATCAAAAACCAGGATCCCAATCTACTTCAATACGATGAGTAGAAAGGTCAACATGCTTGATCACCTGCTCTGTCAGGAACGGAATTAACCGCTCCTTGACCCCGTAAGCATCTTTCAGGTTAGCTCTTACCACCATCACGTCGTTCGAACCGGTTTCCATCATATCGATGACTTTGCCCAGCCCGTAACCGGCGACGGTGACGACTTCACAGCCAATAAGATCTTTCCAGTAATAATCACCCTCATCCAGCTCAGGAAGCTGAGAGACGTCGACAACAATCTCGCAATTGGTCAACAGATTCGCTGCATCCCGATCTTCAACATCTTTGATCTTGATGATCAGGTCCTGATTATGGTGCCTCCAGCTCTCTATTTCGATGAGCTGCAAGCCGCCTTTATTCCGGAGATACAAGGGCTGATAGTCAAAAATACTTTCGGCATCTTCGGTGGAGGAAAACACTCTGAGCCAACCTCTGATGCCATACGTCGACCCCATTTTCCCCAGTACGACCGGGTTTGTTGGGGCTTGAGGGCTAAGCTGCTTGCTCATTGTCACCACCGCAACAGGTTATGCTGCTTTTTTAGCGTCTTTGATCAGCGCAGAAACGCGATCAGAAACGGTAGCGCCCTGGCCAACCCAGTGCTCGATACGATCCAGGTCCAGACGCAGTGCTTCTGCCTGACCGGTTGCGATCGGGTTGAAGAAACCTACACGCTCAATAAAACGACCGTCGCGCGCATTGCGGCTATCGGTCACGACGACTTGGTAGAACGGGCGTTTTTTAGCGCCGCCACGTGCCAAACGAATAGTTACCATAACATCCTCTTTAGTGAATAAAACAACCGGGCCCCATCGAGGAACGGGGCCCAGTGTCATATAAAAAGCCCGAAAATTTTACTCATTTTGGCGTAAAAAGCAATCTAAAGCGTGCTTCATCCCCGAATACTTTCTACGCCGAAGTAAAACATCAGACGTTAGCGCCCCGGAAAGCCCGGTGGCATCATACCTTTCATTCCGCGCATCATTTTCGCCATACCGCCATTTTTCATCTTCTTCATCATGCGCTGCATGTCGTCAAACTGCTTCAGCAGCCGATTGACGTCTTGCACCTGCATGCCTGAACCCGTAGCGATACGGCGCTTGCGCGAACCCTTGATAATTTCAGGTTTAGCGCGCTCTTTCTGCGTCATGGAATTAATGATGGCTTCCATACGCACCAGAACTTTGTCGTCCATCTGGGACTTCACATTGTCCGGCAGTTGGCCCATTCCCGGCAGCTTGCTCATCATGCTAGCCATGCCGCCCATGTTGCGCATTTGCTTTAACTGGTCAAGGAAGTCGGTCAGGTCAAATCCGTCGCCCTTTTTCAGCTTTTTCGCCAACTTCTCGGCCTGAGTACGGTCGACTTTGGTTTCCAGCTCTTCGATCAGGGACAGAACGTCCCCCATTCCCAGGATGCGTGATGCAATGCGGTCCGGGTGGAACGGCTCGAGAGCCTCCGTCTTTTCACCGACGCCGAGGAATTTGATCGGCTTGCCGGTGATATGGCGAATAGACAATGCCGCACCGCCGCGGGCGTCACCGTCGATTTTAGTCAGGATCACACCGGTCAACGGCAGCGCTTCATTAAACGCTTTCGCTGTGTTCGCCGCATCCTGACCGGTCATCGCATCGACGACAAACAGGGTTTCCACCGGATTCAATGCCGCATGGACCTGTTTGATCTCATCCATCATCGCATCGTCAACGTGCAAACGACCCGCGGTATCGACCAGCAGGACATCATAAAATTGCAGTTGGGCATGCTTTAACGCGTGATTGACGATATCGACCGGCTTTTGACCCGCATCGGAGGGGAAGAAATCGACCCCGACCGTCTGCGCCAGCGTTTCCAGCTGTTTAATCGCCGCTGGGCGATACACGTCCGCTGAAACCACCAGCACTTTTTTCTTCTGCTTTTCGCGCAGGAATTTCCCCAGCTTACCTACGCTGGTGGTCTTACCCGCCCCTTGCAGACCCGCCATCAGCACCACGGCCGGAGGCTGTGCCGCAAGATTAAGCTCAGCATTTACTTCGCCCATTGAGGCAACCAGTTCGTTCTGAACAATCTTGACGAACTCCTGCCCCGGCGTCAGGCTTTTATTCACCTCGTGGCCAACAGCCCGCTCCTTGACGCGATTAATGAAATCACGCACCACAGGCAGCGCCACATCGGCTTCGAGTAACGCCATGCGAACTTCGCGCAGCGTCTCTTTAATATTCTCTTCAGTCAGTCGGCCGCGGCCGCTGATGTTGCGCAAAGTGCGCGATAGTCGATCGGTTAGATTTTCAAACATAGCTCTGCTCAACGTAAACTGGCCGCTATCGCGACGTGAACGGTGGGGATTATAACACGAAAGCCATGGCAATCTCCGCGAGTGTTTACGGATAACAGGTTGGTGGGCCGTAATGACTAAGGCTATACTGGCCGTCCTTATTACTCTGTTGATACCAAATAATCTAACGCTATGTCTGTTTTCGCCATCGTGGCTTTAGCGGCCTATTCGCTCAGTCTGGGGCTGATTGTTCCCAGCCTGTTGAAAAAGAACAGCGCCTATCGCCGGTTGGCGGTAGCCTCCGCGGTGCTCGCGCTTGCCTGTCATACCGTGGCGCTCTATCAACGCATCTTTGATGTCTACGCCGGGCAAAATTTGAGCCTGCTTAACATAGGCTCGCTAGTCAGTCTGATGATCTGCTCGGTCATGACCTTCGTCGCCACGCGCGATCGCGGCTGGTTTCTGCTGCCCGTCGTCTATACCTTCGCGCTCATCAACCTGGCATTCGCGACTTTTATGCCAGGCGAGTTCATCACTCATCTCGAAAATGAACCCGGGCTGATGGTGCATATTGGCTTAGCGCTGTTTGCCTACGCGACACTGATGATTGCCGCGCTGTACGCACTGCAAATGGCGTCGCTGGATTACATGTTGAAGAATAAAATGTTGGGCTTTACGTCGGATATGCCGCCGCTGCTCAGCATTGAACGCAAGATGTTCCACATTACTCAGGTCGGCGTCATTCTGCTGACGCTGACATTGTGTACCGGGCTGTTTTACATGAGCGACCTGCTCAACAATAAAGAGAATCTCCATAAGGCGCTGTTCTCTTTGCTGGCCTGGTTCGTCTATATCCTGCTGCTGTGGGGACACTACCATGAAGGTTGGAGAGGTCGCCGCGTAGTTTACTTCAACCTGATAGGCGCGCTGCTGTTAACGCTGTCCTATTTCGGCAGCCGAGTGATTACCCCTTTCCTCGTTCATTAATCTTCACTCCTCAGACATAAAAAAAGAGAGCATTGCGCTCTCTTTTTTGTCTCTGAAGTCTGCCGTCAGATATGCAGCTCAGCCAGCTTGTCTTTAGGCAAGGCCAGTTCATCATTCTTATTGACCCGAACATCATGCTCAAGGATATGGCGAGCAATATCCTGAGCTTCGGTCAAGGAATGCATATCATACGTGCCGCATTGGAACTCATTCAGTTCAGGGATCTTGCGCTGTTCTTTTACCTTCAGAACATCTTCCATTGAGGCTTTCCAGGCCTTAGCCACGCGCACTTCATCCGGCGTACCAATCAGGCTCATGTAAAAGCCCGTACGGCATCCCATCGGAGAAATATCGATGATCTCGACCCCTTCACCATTCAGATGGTCGCGCATGAATCCAGCGAACAGGTGCTCCAGCGTATGAATACCGCGCTCAGGCATAATTTCATGGTTAGGGCGGCAGAAGCGCAGGTCGAAAACCGTGATGGTATCGCCACTCGGCGTTTTCATGGTTTTTGCGACCCGTACCGCAGGGGCTGCCATACGCGTGTGATCGACAGTAAAGCTATCTAGTAATGGCATGTTGCCACCTCCTCATCGAAAAAATGTTTTTTTCTCGTTTCCAGGAAACTTTTTTTCTTGGCGCAAGTCATAACATATGAAAGACGCGCATTTATCATCATCATCCCTATTAACAGAGATGTTTATTTGGCCACACTTCGGTGTGGCCGTTTCTTTTTTTACCCGCTGTTACTGCGCGGCAAGAAACTCTTCAAAACTTTGTTTATCTTCAGATTCCAGCTGTCGCTGTCGCTGCCACGAGCGCTCGGACTCGGTGGTAAACTGGCTTTCCGTCAAAATTTCCAACGGTTCTTTCCGCAAGGTTTCACGATAGTGAGCCGCCAGCGCCAAACCAACGCCTCCAGACCCCTCTTCAAGCATCATTTTTAACAGTCTGCCTGAGAAAGTACTTTCTGGATCATCAAACTGGGCAACAAGGTTATCACAGACCTGCTGGTAACAAGGTTCATCTTGCTCCTTATCCAACAATTCCGCTACCCGACGTAAATCCGCAAATAGCTCGCGACCGACCTCAGCCAGCGGCTGCTGACGTGAATCACAGCCCATTCCAATGGTTTGTCCGGGTTTACGTCCTTCAAGAATAACGCGATTCCAGTTTTTACGAGTACATTGCAGCTCTTCGCTGCTCATATCCGGCGCATCGGTCAACGCACACCAAATCAGGAATAGATCGAGGAAACGCACTTGCTCTTCGCTGACGCCCGTGGCGGAAAAAGGGTTGATGTCGAGCGACCGGACTTCGATGTACTCAACGCCGCCTCGCAGCAATGCATCTGACGGCTTCTCACCCGAACGAGTGACCCGTTTGGGACGGATGGGCGCATACAGCTCGTTTTCAATCTGTAGAACGTTAGTATTGAGCTGCAGGTAGCGTCCATCTCGTTTGACGCCCAAGCGTGCATAATCTTCGGAAGGTGTAGCGATAGCTTGCTTGAGCGCCGCGACGTACGTGTCGAGATCGTTGAAGGTAATGCCCAAGTTACTTTGTGACTTGTTGGTGTACCCCAGATCGCTAAGGCGCAGCGAAGTAGCATAAGGCAGATAGCAGAGGCCGTTCTCCGTGCGTTCAAAAGGAATGGACGTTTCTTTTCCATTCAGGAAGGAAGAGCAGACAGCCGGCGAGGCGCCGAAAAGATAAGGGATCACCCAGCCGAAGCGGTAATAATTGCGGATCAGCTGAAAGTAGCCAGACGAGATCGCTGCTTTGCCGCTGATTTCATCGGTAACACCCGATTTTTCCTGCCAAAAAGACAACGGCAACGAAAAATTGTAATGCACGCCGGAAATGGTTTGCATCAGCGCGCCATAACGATTTTTAAGCCCTTCGCGGTAAAGCGTTTTCATCCGCCCGATATTGGATGAACCGTACTGGGCCAGTTCGATGTCGTCTTCCGCGGCAACGTAGCACGGCATGCTGAGCGGCCACATTCTCTCTTCACCCAGATGCTGAGCTACATATCGGTGAATGTCGCGCAGGAATGTCAGCAGGTGATGGATATCTTTATCAACCGGGGTAATAAACTCTAACAGAGACTCGGCAAAATCCGTGGTGATCCACGAATGCGTCAATGCGGCCCCTAGCGTTTCCGGATGACCGGTCTGCGCCAGATGTCCATTGGCCATAACACGCAATGTTTCGCGTTCTATTCCTCGCTGAATTCCCTTGATGGCCTGAGGATGTTGTTCCAGCCAGGACAGAGATTCTGATACGTCCGGGATCAAAGCGACCTCCCGTTAGTTAATATGTAATAGTTGTTAGCATAACTGATGCCAGATGCCATCCACCAGACGCGGTTAAAACTGGTCAGGACCACCATGCAACCCCTTGTAACGTCATCCAGCACAGCACGAGATAACGTAGCGCTTTCCCAATAAAAATACAGAGCGTAGCCCGTCCCCATGGCAAGCGTAGCCAGCCCGCCAGGACGCAGAGCATATCTCCAATGATAGGCACCCAGCTAAATAATAGCGCAGCAACACCATAACGCTCTAACCAGCGCTGAGCCATTACCCGCCCTCGCCCGCTGTGACGCTTAGGTAAGAGGCGGCCGACGATCATATTAGTTAACCCACCCAACGTGTTACCGAACGTAGCAATCGCCACCAGAAGCCACGGGCTCGCGGTTTTGGCTAATAATAGCGATACCAGAACCACCTCCGAGCTACCGGGCAATAACGTGGCACTCAGGAAGCTGCTCCCGAAGAGCGAAATGAAAGACCAGACTTCACTCACAGCGTTCTGACATCAACAACATCCATATTTGCCCGCGTCGCGGCTTCTATACCAAAGTCGGCATCTTCGAAAACCACACAGTTTTCAGGAGCCACCTGGATAAGCTCAGCGCAACGCAGGAAGGTGTCGGGGAACGGCTTATGATGTTCTACATCATCGGCGCCCACTATCGCGTCGAAATAGTGTCTGACACCAAGATGGCTTAGCAGCTTTTCCGCCATCGCGTGCCGACTACCGGTCCCTACCGCCATGGGTCGGCGGCCGTGATAACGTTTCACCACGTCCATCAACGGCAACGGTGTAACGGTATCCAGTAACATTTCCATCGCTAACGACGTTTTTTCTTCTGCGAGCTGATGAGGGTCGAGGTCGAGCTGATGTCTGGCAATGATAAATTCGGCGATACGCCAGGTCGGCGCGCCATTCAATGCCACTAGAGGTGCTGGATCATACTGCATTCCCTTCCCGGCAAGCACTTGCTTCCAAGCCAGGCGGTGGGTTTGCTCAGTATCCAGAATAGTGCCATCCATATCGAATATGAGGCCCAGATAGCGATCGTACATCTTGCCTCCATGGCACTTTAAAAAATGGATATCTACTTTAGCGCAAAGTAAAAAACTTGTCGCTTATTCAATAACCATATAAAAAACATGCCATTAGAGTGATGATAAATAACTGGAGGAAGTCATCTAATGAGGAACGAGCAAAAGAATTTGAGGAAGTGAACAGGGAGAAATAAGACAACAGAGATAAAACAAAGGAGAAATAACTTGAGGAAGAAGATGGTGCATCCGGGAGGATTCGAACCTCCGACCGCTCGGTTCGTAGCCGAGTACTCTATCCAGCTGAGCTACGGATGCATATCAAAATTGATGCGCTAGTGCTTATTGAAAACAGAGGATGAAACAGTAGTGATGGTGCATCCGGGAGGATTCGAACCTCCGACCGCTCGGTTCGTAGCCGAGTA
>NZ_CAMKXG010000035.1 GCF_946477055.1 Lonsdalea britannica
GTGGGCTCGGAGATGTGTATAAGAGACAGATGCTTGAGTTATTAAAATATAATTATCACCGACAGCATTTTCTCAATGTTTATTTCGGGTGTGCATAAAATAAATTCAATAAATCGTTTTTAATTCTATGTTAAACAGTAAGGTCAGGGATCGTGTTTTTGCGTCATATTGTCTACTCAATAAATCTGCATTTATATTTCCATATTTAAACCATTGGACTTTTTTGTAGAGAGGCAGGCTTAGGCAGTTTTACAGCCTTTTCATGAGTCCGTGGCGAATTAAGCCATTGCGCGTCAGAGCATACGGGTGAATACGGTAAGCACTACGGGGCAGGGGCTTACCCGATCCCGTTCATCTTTCCTAAAGTGTTGATTAATCCGTCAACCCGGTTTACCCGCCTCACGATGATACTTAAGATATATTTGACTATGTCACGACGGAAATCCTAGAAAACATCGGGGTGACGGGCGTAATCATAGGTATGACTGGTCGTTAACACTCAAAGTAATAAGCTTTTTTTATGTTAATGATGATGGGGTTATCGCCGAGAGGTCGCGGCCAGGACACATTCATATAAGGTAAGGATGCTTTAACTATGCAACCCAAATTGTGGGCAACCGCGCTGATGTGCGGCGCGCTTTTGGCGGGTTTCACCGCGGACTCTCAAGCCAAATGTATTTCCGACCACACCACGGAAAGTGACTCAACGTTTCCCTCCACGTTGAAAGGCAAGCTCGCCTACCACACCTACGGCAGCTACGAAGATGGCACCAGCCAGATTTTTATTTATGATTTTGCGGCTAAAAAAGTGACGCAGGTGTCTTCATCATCGTGGGGGATTCAGGACCCTATGAACGCGGTATTCAGTCCCGACGGTCAGTGGCTGGCCTTTATGGGTATCAAGGACGATGCCTGGAATATCTTTATGTGGCGGGTGGACTCGGCCGACCTGCCGGTTAACCTGACCCAAAGTACGGGAGAGACCAGCAACGAGGATCCCAAGTTTAGCGCCGATGGCAGCGCGCTGTTTTTCAAGCAGGACGGCGATGTGATGAAGGCGACGTTGAGTTTCGAAAACGGGGCGCCAGTGTTCGGTTCGCAGACCAATCTGACCAACTCCTCATCAACCATCGAAAGCTCGATGCCGTATCCATCTGCGGATGGCAAGCTGGTGTATTACGCGGCAGGAGAGGAGTCGGGCGTCACAGGCGTATACCGACTGACGCTCGCTACCGGCAAAAAGGTGGTCTTCGACAAGCCGAATGGTCTGGAAGCCTATTATCCGACGGTTCGTCAGGATGGACGGGTTTTTTACTCACGCTGGAAGGATTCCAACGGAACCGATCAGCTGTATACCAAGCTGAACCCAAGCGACAAGGCTGAACAACTGTCGATTAACGATTGCGACAGTGATAATTCTGACGCCTTTCCTGTGAATGGCACAGACTATGTCTTCTTTTCATCTACCTCTGAAGGCAAATACCAACTGTATCTCGGCGAAGTCAGCACGGGTAAACGCTGGAGCCTCTCGTCGTTCCACGTGAATGACGATGCAGATAAAGAGACGCTTGGGGCTAACTACTTCAGCAGATAAACGTCATTTTGCATGACGACGGACGTCAATCAGGCGTCCGTTCTGAAGAAATAAAGGGGGGCGTTTAGCCTGTTTTTGTCCCTCTTTCTTCGTTGATAAGTAAGCGCTTGCAAACGCTGAGGGCCTTTTGCCATCCTCTCTGCGACTCTCGTCGCTATCGACATGCGCCATGCCTCACCGATTTTACTCGGCGCTAGCGGCGTCCTTCCATCACCATTCGTATGGCCAGCCCGGCCAAAACGGTGCCCATCAGCCAGCGTTGGATCACGCTCCATAAGGGACGACCCGTCAGGAAGACGGCGATAGAGCCGGCCATGACGGCAATCAGTGCGTTAATGCTGACGCTAACGGCGATTTGCACCATGCCGAGCATCAAAGACTGCGTCAGTACATGGCCTTGCTCCGGGGTGATGAATTGAGGGAGTAGCGAGAGATACATCACCGCGATTTTGGGGTTGAGCAAGTTGGTGACGAAGCCCATGAAAAACAGTCTGGACGGCGTGTCCGGACGCAGTTCCCGCACTTCAAACGGCGAACGCCCACCGGGTCTGACGGCCTGCCAGGCGAGATACAGCAGATAAAGCGCCCCGCCAAAGCGTAAAACGTCGTAGGCATAAGGGATCGCCATGACCAGCGCGGTAATCCCCGCCGCCGCACACAGCATGTAAAACACAAATCCCAGCGCAACGCCGCCCAGCGAAATCAGCCCTGCTTTGGGTCCCTGACACAACGAGCGGGAAACCAGATAAATCATGTTTGGGCCAGGCGTTAGTACCAGCCCCAGCGAGATCAAAGCAAAAGTGATGAGATTCGAGAATTCAGGCATAGGCCCCTCTATGAAGGCGATAGCACGAACGGCCGCAGGAGAGAGCCTCTGCGGGTCGGCTGCTTTTGGGTATCCCATTCTGCCCGTTAAACCGAAAAAAATTTCCATCTTTTTTATTTATTGTCTGATTATTGAACTAACCTAATTGAGTCGTTTTTGACGGGCATGGACAGAGTCGCCTGCCGACAGGGAACGGCGATAGACGGAATATCGCGGTCTTACTGCGCGTCGAGGAGTGAAGAGTCAAAACGCTTGCCAATTCGGATTCACTGAGCCATAATGCCGTCCCCTAAGCATGCTGTATTTTAAAATCCTTATAAATCAGTGTGTTACAAAACCCGGGGCATAAATTGATTCCCTATTGCTAATAGCGCTATCGGTTTTATCTCTCCAAGAACATTCCTGCTTTCCGCAAAAGTAAATCTCATAAGTTTTTAAACAGACTTATCCACAGATTTCTTGACGACGGTGTTTGATGACACACCGAGGGTCCAGGGATCGGTGTTTTTTATCCGCATGAATTTAAAAGATAAATTTTAGATAAAAAACGCCGCTTTGATCACTTGTACTTTTTGTCACGCTTGATTGGCAAAGAGTTTTTAAATTTATCCACAGGCGAGACCGGTGCAAAATCGGTGCGTTTTTACCCTTATCGTCATTCCCCCTGATTGACCCTTCACTGCGCGTTTCTCTCGCTAATCTGGCCCTGTCATTCGCCAACGACGTGTGGCGGAGTAAACTGATAGCTGTTTGCGCTGCCTTTTCGGAAAAATGAGGCATTTTCAGTCAGCGTGGGTGACGCCTGAAGTGAAGACTGATTGCTGAGGGGGCCGCGTTATCGCGTTCACGCCCGGTGCTGGCGCGGGGGACGCATCTGCAGAAATGAGAGGGAGCATGTCATGATCGATTGCAGCATCAATTCTGTGTCCGAAGCGTTACCTGATACGGTCTTTCGGGCCGACTGGCTACGGCGGGAGGAGGCGGGGGCGGCGCAGTCGGCTGGCGTGTCGCTCTACACGCTGATGCAAAGGGCGGGTTCCGCCGCATTTGGGCTGGCGCGCTTGCAGTATCCATCTGCTCGGCACTGGCTGGTTCTGGCCGGGCACGGCAACAACGGCGGCGATGGTTATGTGGTCGCAACACTAGCGAAAGCCGCTGGCCTGAGCGTTTCGGTGATAGCCTGTCTCGGAGAACGTCCGCTGCCGTCCGAAGCCGAACAGGCCAGAGCGCAGTGGATCGCTGATGGCGGTACCGTGCTGACGCCGGAAGCCGTCTGGCCTGATGATGTCGATCTCATTATCGACGGTCTGCTGGGCACCGGTCTTTCCGCCGCGCCGAGAGCCCCTTACGATCGATTGATCGAATCGGCCAATGCGTACGCGGCCCCCACGGTAGCGTTGGATATTCCCTCAGGACTCAATGCCGAAACCGGCCATGCCGCAGGCGCGGTGATCGACGCCGCACATACCATCACGTTCATCACCCTGAAGCCCGGCCTGCTGACCGGTCAGGCCCGCGACCATGTCGGGCGGCTGCACATCGACGATCTGGCGCTGTCAGCGTGGGTGGAGTCTCAGGACGCGCCGATCCAGCGTCTCACGCCGCGTCATCTTTCTCAGTGGCTCAGGCCGCGTCGGCCGGGGGCGCACAAAGGGGATAACGGTCGTCTGCTGATTGTCGGCGGCGATGCCGGAACGGGCGGAGCGATTTTCATGGCCGGCGAGTCGGCTCTGCGCGCGGGGGCTGGTTTAGTGCGAGTACTCACTCACCGCGAATACCTTGCTGCGCTGTTGGTGTCTCGTCCTGAACTGATGGTTCAGGAGCTCAATACGGCGACGTTGCGACAAGGACTGGAGTGGGCTGATGTGGTGGTGATCGGCCCCGGTCTGGGCCAGGGAGAATGGGGCAAAAATGCCCTTCGGATCGCAGAAAATTGTAACAAATCCATGTTATGGGATGCGGATGCGCTCAACCTGCTGGCAATCAGCCCGCATAAACGTCAGAATCGCATCCTGACGCCCCATCCCGGCGAGGCGGCACGGCTGCTGAACTGTCGCGTTGCCGATATTGAAAGTGACCGCTTACTTGCAGCGGGAAAGCTGGTGAAACGCTACGGCGGCGTCGTGGTGCTGAAAGGTGCGGGAACGGTGATCGCCAATGAGCAAGGCGCGCTGGCCATCGCCGACGTCGGCAACCCGGGCATGGCCACGGGGGGGATGGGCGATGTGCTTTCCGGTATTATCGGTGCGCTGGCGGCGCAGAAACTTTCGTTGTATGACGCGGCCAGAGCCGGATGTGTGGTTCATGGCGCCGCCGCCGACTGGCTGGCGAAACAGCGCGGCCCCCGCGGCATGCTGGCGACGGATTTGATGCCTGTACTGGCGCAGTATGTAAATCCTGAGTGGATATCCTTAGAAAAGACAGAATGAAGACATTTTCTCTACCTCTGCCTGACGAAGCGGCAACTATTGCACTCGGTGCGACACTGGCTCAAGCCTGCGACCGCACCGTCATTATCTACCTTTATGGCGATCTGGGCGCGGGCAAGACCACGCTGAGCCGGGGGTTCTTGCAGGCGCTCGGACACACAGGCAACGTCAAAAGTCCTACCTACACGCTGGTGGAGCCTTACATGCTGTCGCCGCGTCCGGTTTACCATTTTGATCTGTACCGATTGGCGGACCCCGAAGAGCTCGAGTTCATGGGCATTCGCGACTATTTGTCAGAGGATGCCATTTGCCTGATCGAATGGCCTCAACAGGGCGCAGGGATACTGCCTCCTGCTGATTTGGAACTGCACCTGAGCTATCAGGATGCGGGCCGTCAGGCGGAGATTCAGGTGTTGTCGGACACAGGCGAACATATTGCGGCGCGTTGGATAGATCAGTCGGAGTAGACGTGATGATCGTGCGGTTGATGAAGGCTTTATTTGGCGTTGTTCTCTTCCTGTCATGGCCGCTTTGGGCTGCGAATCTTTCAGATATTCAGGTCGATAACGCATCCGGGTTGGCAAAGGTCACTCTGAGTTTCAGCGGGCAGCCGATCTATGCGTTTTTCCCGCTCAGCAATCCTGACCGGGTCGTGATCGACATCCGGCAAACCGGTGTAATTAAAGGGCTGCCGCTCGCCTTTAGCGGTAGCAACCTGATCGATCGCATCCGCACCAGCGAAGCGAAGGACGCGCAAAGCCTGCGTTTGGTCTTTGAACTGACGAAGCCTGCCAAAACGCGTGCGACGACGACGAAGCATGGCGACAACTACACCGTTGTTTTCACAGTGAGCGCCGAGCAGTCGCCGCGCGCGGCCAACCGACCCTCGTCGACGGAAGCCCGGGCGGCCGCGACCCCCGTCAAGCCTGCCGAGCCGCCGCAAAGTCCGTTCAACAATAAGCCGACGGTCGTGACCAGTAGCGCTTCAACGACTTCGTCACGTGCGTCCACGCGCCGTCCGACGTCGACCGGCGATGAAATTGTGGTCGCGATTGACGCCGGGCATGGCGGTCAGGATCCCGGTGCTATCGGCCCCGGCGGCCTGCAGGAAAAAAACGTGACTATCGGCATTGCGCGCAAGCTGCGCGAGTTGCTGAACAAAGACCCGGTATTCAAACCGGTGCTGACGCGTGACGGCGACTACTTTATTTCCGTGATGGGCCGTTCCGACGTGGCGCGTAAGCAGGGAGCTAACCTGCTGGTGTCACTTCATGCGGACGCCGCGCCCAACCGCGGCGCGACGGGGGCGTCGGTGTGGGTGCTGTCTAACCGCCGGGCCAACAGCGAAATGGCGACCTGGCTTGAACAGCATGAGAAGCAGTCTGAGCTGCTGGGCGGCGCGGGCGACCTGCTGGCGAATAACAATGCCGATCCTTATCTGAGTCAGGCGGTGCTGGATCTCCAGTTCGGGCACTCACAGCGTGTCGGCTATGATGTGGCGGTGAAGGTGTTACGTGAACTGCAACGCGTCGGCAGCCTGCACAAAGTTCGCCCCGAACATGCCAGCCTCGGCGTGTTGCGCTCGCCGGATATTCCGTCGTTACTGGTCGAAACCGGATTTATCTCCAATCCTGGCGAAGAACGTCTTTTAGGCAGCAGCGATTATCAGGAACGCGTCGCAAAAGCGATCTATCTGGGGTTGCGCGGCTATTTCGAAACGCATCCTTTGCAGAATGCGCCCAAACATGACAAACGGCCTGCCATTTTGCCAGTCTCCAAACCGGTGGTTTCCAACAGTGCGGCGCCTGCTGGCCCTGCTGCGCGGCATACCGTTGGAAAAGGCGAGACGTTATCGGGGATTGCGTCGCGCTACGGCGTCAGTCCGTCGACGATACGCGACGCGAATCACCTGAAAAAAGACGTGGTGTGGGTCGGGCAACGGTTACGGATACCGGGCGGCGCGGAATCGACAATCGCACAGACGCGACCCGCCCCGGCGACACAGAGAGCCACGACGGCGAAGAAGGTGACGCATAAGGTGGTGCGCGGTGATAGTCTGAGCTCGATTGCGGACCATTACGATGTCAGCATGAAAGCGATCCAGCAGGCTAACAAGCTGGCATCGCAGACGGTACAGCTCGGACAGACGCTGGTTATCCCCGCCACCTGAGGCCGACATTGCAGTAAACCAAGGAGATAAGATGCCGATTCTGGTTCTACCCCCCCAACTGGCTAACCAAATCGCCGCTGGCGAGGTAGTGGAACGGCCCGCGTCCGTGGTTAAGGAACTGGTGGAAAACAGTCTGGATGCCGGAGCGACGCGCATTGATATCGACATCGAACGTGGCGGCAGTCGGCTCATTCGTATTCGCGATAACGGTAGCGGGATTGGCAAAACGGATCTCACGTTGGCGCTGGCGCGTCATGCCACCAGTAAAATCGCGACGCTCGACGATCTGGAAGCCATCATGAGTCTGGGCTTTCGCGGCGAAGCGCTGGCGAGTATTAGCTCCGTTTCGCGCTTGACGCTGACGTCCCGCACCAGCGACCAAAACGAAGCCTGGCAGGCGTACGCCGAAGGACGGGATATGGCGGTGACGGTGAAACCGGCCGCGCATCCGGTCGGCACGACGCTGGAAGTCCTGGATTTGTTCTACAACACGCCCGCACGCCGCAAATTCCTGCGTACTGAAAAAACCGAATTTATGCACATCGACGAGGTGGTGCGCCGTATCGCGCTAGCTCGCTTCGATGTGGCGTTCAATCTTCACCATAACGGCAAGCTGGTGCGGCAATACCGGGCGGTGACCGATCCCACGCAGCATGAACGACGTCTGGGCAGCATCTGCGGCACGGCGTTTATTCAGCATGCGCTGGCCGTCTCCTGGGAACATGGCGATCTGAAGATCCGCGGCTGGGTGGCCGATCCTTCCGGCTCTCAGCAGTTGCCGGAACTACAGTATTGCTACGTGAACCAGCGGATGATGCGGGACCGGTTGATTAACCACGCCATCCGTCAGGCGTATCAGGATCAGCTGCGCAGCGATCAACAGCCTGCGTATGTCCTCTATCTGGAAGTCGACCCGCACCATGTGGATGTCAACGTGCATCCGGCCAAGCATGAAGTGAGATTTCATCAGGCGCGCTTGGTGCATGATTTCATCTATCAGGCGGTGATGACGGTGCTTCAGCAGGCGGCGGCGCCCGCGTTGGCGGTGACCCCTCCGGGCGAGACGCCAGCGCCGGTTTGGCAGCAGGAAAACCGTACCGCTGCGGGCGAGAACCACTTCGCGCGGCCTGCGCAAACCGAGCCGCCGAGAATACCGACCTCAGGCGGCAAAGCCCAGGAGCGTCCGCCCGCTTCGTATCCTCACGGCGAGGGGTATCAGCGTAAGCAGGGGGAGCTGTATCAAAAACTGCTACAGCCTGACTCTGAGCGGTCGATACCCTCAGGCGACGAGGCGCCGACTTCCTCAGCCTCTTCCCACCGCCACGTAGCGCGGACCGAGCAGGGCGAATCGCCGCTGGCCAGCCGGGCGGAGGGTTTGGGGCGTGTGTATTGACTGTCTATCCGCCATGCTATGCGCTGGTCGAATATCAGCAGGGATTAGCCCTGCTGTCTCTGCCGGTCGCTGAACGCTATGTCCGTCAGGCGCAGATGACGCCCGGCGAGGAAGGGTTACGGCCTCAGCCGTTGTTGATTCCTCAGCGTCTCACGTTGGGAAGTCAAGAGCGCGCGGCGGTGACGGAGCATCAAAAACGGTTGGCGCATTTTGGTATCGATATCGTGGTTGAGCAGCAGCGCGCCACGCTGCGCGCGGTACCTTTACCATTAAGACAACAAAATTTACAAAACTTGATTTCTGACCTGTTAGGCTATCTCGCTGATTGCCCTCAGTCAGATTCTGATGAGATGGCGGCGTGGATAGCGCGGCGGTTGTATAGCGAGCATGAGAGCTGGACTCAGGCTCAAGCGGTACAACTGTTAGCGGATATTGAACGTCTCTGTCCTGAGCGGGTCAAAGTTCCGCCATCAGAGTTTCTTTATGTGATGGATATTGAGTCCGCCATCAAGGCTTTAAAGCATGACTGAACGTGAAACAACGCAGTACCCGCCGGCTATTTTCATTATGGGACCGACGGCTTCCGGAAAGACGGCGTTAGCCATGGCGTTACGGCAATCCTTGCCCGTCGAGCTGATTAGCGTGGATTCCGCGCTAATCTATCGAGGGATGGATATCGGTACCGCCAAGCCTACCGCCGAAGAATTGTCGCAGGCGCCGCACAGATTGATCGATATTCTCGACCCGGCTGACGCTTATTCGGCTGCCGACTTCCGCCGCGATGCGCTGCAGGAAATGGCGGAGATCACCGCCGCCGGTCGGATCCCCTTGTTAGTGGGGGGGACAATGCTGTACTTCAAGGCGCTGCTCGAGGGGCTTTCGCCCTTGCCGCCAGCGGATCCGGAAGTACGGCGGGAGATTGAAGAGCGGGCGCAGCGGGAAGGCTGGGAAGCTTTGCATAATGAGCTGCGAGAGATAGATCCAATTGCTGCCACTCGGATTCATCCAAATGATCCGCAGAGACTATCGCGGGCACTGGAAGTTTTCTCCGTTTCAGGTAACACTTTAACCGAACTGACAAAAACATCGGGTGAAGCGCTGCCTTACCGGGTGCACCAGTTCGCCATTGCTCCCGCGTCGCGCGAATTATTGCACGAGCGTATTGCACTACGGTTTCAACAGATGTTGCAGGCAGGTTTTGAGACGGAAGCACGCGCGCTGTTCGCTCGTGCCGATCTGCATCCGGGTTTGCCTTCCATCCGCTGCGTCGGTTACCGCCAGATGTGGTCCTACTTGTCCGGTGAAATAGATTACGACGAGATGGTTTATCGTGGGATCTGCGCTACCCGACAGTTAGCTAAACGGCAAATAACCTGGTTACGCGGGTGGGACAATGTGTGCTGGCTTGATAGCGATGAGCCGCAGGATGCGTTGGGTAAGGTCATGCAGGTTGTTAGTGCATAGGTTGGACGATTGTGTACAATTGGCTGATTCTCGGCACAAATTTTTATACCGCTATTTTAGAGCCACAGGGTTCTTTGTTACAAACAACAAGCAAATAAGGAAAATATAGAATGGCTAAGGGGCAATCTTTGCAAGATCCGTTCTTGAATGCTTTGCGTCGTGAACGTGTTCCAGTTTCTATTTATCTGGTAAATGGCATCAAGTTGCAGGGCCAGATTGAGTCTTTTGATCAGTTTGTGATTTTGCTGAAAAACACGGTTAGCCAGATGGTGTACAAGCACGCGATCTCCACGGTGGTTCCGTCTCGTCCGGTGTCTCATCACAGCAATAATCCTGGCGCGAATAACTATCATGGTAATAACACGGCTAGTCAGCAGTCGCAGCCTCAGGAAAGCGATGACGCTGAATAAGGGCTATTACCGATTTACCTCAGCGGGGAAAGGACATCACGTCGTTTCCCCGTTTGTGGCTGCATTTGTTTGTTTGAGAGGTTGTTCGGTTGTTTGACCGTTATGAAGCCGGTGAACGGGCCATACTAGTTCATATTCACTTTTCCCAAGAGAAAGATACTGAAGATCTGCTGGAGTTCGAATCTCTGGTGTCTTCTGCCGGAATCGAATCGCTACAGGTGATCACCGGTAGTCGCAAAGCGCCTCATCCCAAGTATTTTGTCGGCGAGGGTAAAGCAGAAGAGATCGCCAAGGCGGTTAAAGAAACCGACGCTTTCGTCGTGCTGTTCAATCACGCTTTATCACCCGCACAGGAGCGCAATCTCGAGCGTCTGTGCGAATGCCGGGTCATTGACCGGACCGGATTGATTCTTGATATTTTCGCCCAGCGCGCCCGCACCCATGAAGGGAAACTGCAGGTTGAGCTGGCGCAGTTGCGCCATCTGGCTACGCGTCTGGTGCGCGGCTGGACTCACCTTGAACGCCAAAAGGGCGGGATAGGGCTGCGAGGTCCCGGTGAAACACAGCTTGAAACCGACCGTCGTCTGCTGCGTAACCGCATTAGTCTGATTCTGTCGCGCCTTGTCCGCGTGGAAAAACAGCGTGAGCAGGGAAGACGCGCCCGTACGCGCGCGGATGTGCCTACGGTGTCGCTGGTGGGGTATACCAACGCCGGTAAATCCACGTTGTTTAATCAAATGACAGCTGCGGATGTTTATGCCGCCGATCAGCTTTTCGCCACGCTGGATCCCACGCTCCGTCGGATCGACGTGGCGGATGTGGGCGATACTGTCCTGGCGGACACCGTCGGGTTTATTCGCGAACTGCCTCACGATCTGGTCGCGGCGTTTAAAGCTACGCTGCAGGAAACCCGTCAGGCGTCGCTGTTGCTTCACATCGTTGATGCGGCCGATCCCCGCATGGACGAAAATATCGATGCGGTTAACGAGGTGCTGACGGAAATCGAAGCCGATGAAATTCCGACGCTGCTCGTCATGAATAAAATCGATGCGCTGGACAATTTCGCCCCGCGCATCGATCGCAATGCAGAGCATCAACCGGTCAGAGTCTGGCTGTCGGCGCAAACCGGCGAAGGAATACCTTTGCTGTTCCAGGCATTGACCGAACGGTTGTCGGGGGAGATCGCACAGTATTCCCTGCAGTTGCCTCCGCAGGAGGGGCGCTTGCGCAGCCGTCTTTACCAGCTTCAGGCAATAGAAAAAGAATGGATAGAAGAAGATGGCAGCGTTGGTTTGGTAATCAGAATGCCTATCGTCGACTGGCGTCGTCTCTGTAAGCAGGAGCAGCAATTAGAAGATTATATCGTTGAAGTATAGTCTGATGAACTCTGGGACATTGACCCCGAAGAACACCTATCATAATGAATGGAGCTAAAACATGGCGTGGAATCAGCCCGGTAATAACGGACAGGACCGCGACCCGTGGGGGAGCAGCAATAAAAATAGCGGCAACTCTGGCGGAAATAACAAAGGTGGCCGAGATCAGGGACCACCGGATCTTGACGACATCTTCCGCAAACTGAGCAAAAAGCTCGGTGAGCTGGGCGGTGGAAAAAACTCAGGTTCCGGCGGCGGCGGTTTCGGCTCCGGCGGACGTATTTTGGGCGTCGTGGTGGTGGTCGCTGCCGTGATCTGGGCGGCGAGCGGTTTTTATACCATCAAAGAAGCTGAGCGCGGCGTTGTCACCCGTTTCGGCAAATTCAGCCATCTGGTCAGCCCTGGCCTGAACTGGAAACCCACGTTTATCGATGACGTTAGAGCGGTCAACGTTGAGTCCGTGCGCGAACTGGCGACGTCTGGCGTCATGCTGACATCAGATGAGAACGTGATCCGCGTCGAAATGAACGTGCAGTACCGCGTGACACAGCCGGAACAGTACCTGTTCAGCGTGACCAACGCGGACGACAGCCTGCGTCAGGCGACTGACAGCGCGCTGCGCGGCGTGATCGGCAAATACACGATGGACAAGATTCTGACCGAAGGTCGTACCATCGTCCGTACCGATACCCAACGCGTACTGGAAGAAACCGTTCGTCCGTACAACATGGGTATTACGCTGCTGGACGTTAACTTCCAGGCAGCTCGTCCGCCGGAAGAAGTGAAAGCCGCTTTCGACGATGCCATTGCCGCGCGTGAGAACGAGCAGCAGTACATCCGAGAAGCCGAAGCCTATGCCAATGAAGTTCAGCCGCGTGCGAACGGTCAGGCGCAGCGTATTCTGGAAGAGGCTCGCGCCTACAAAACGCGTACCGTTCTGGAAGCGCAAGGTGAAGTGGCTCGTTTTGCTCGCGTGTTGCCGGAGTACAAGGCCGCGCCGGAAATCACTCGTGAACGTCTCTACATCGAAACCATGGAACGCGTGTTGAGCAGCACTCGCAAAGTGCTGGT
Source organism: Lonsdalea britannica (assembly GCF_946477055.1). GTDB lineage: Bacteria > Pseudomonadota > Gammaproteobacteria > Enterobacterales > Enterobacteriaceae > Lonsdalea > Lonsdalea britannica_A. Next base: position 12,734 of record NZ_CAMKXG010000035.1, read on the forward strand.
GAACGACAAAGGCGGCAACCTGATGGTGCTGCCGTTGGAACAGATGCTGCGTGGTCAGAACACCACGGGCGGCAACGCGACCAACACGGTTGCGCCGCTGCGTAATTCCTCGACCTCGTCTAACAATGGTTCGAGCAGCACCTACAATTCTTCGCGCAGCAGCATCAACGGCAATATCATGGATCAGCGCCGGGCCAACGCCCAGCGGGATGAGATCACTCGAGTAGGGAGAGAATAATCAATGCGTAAGTCAGTACTATTTATTCTGATCCTGGTGCTTCTGGTGATCTACGCGTCACTGTTCGTTGTACAGGAAGGTCAGCGCGGGATCGTCATGCGCTTCGGCAAAGTCCTGCGCGATAATGAGAACAAACCGCTCATTTATGCGCCGGGTCTGCACGTGAAGATCCCGGTCCTTGAGTCGGTGAAGACGCTGGATGCCCGTATTCAGACGATGGAAAACCAGGCCGATCGCTTCATCACCAAAGAGCAGAAAGACCTGATTGTCGACTCTTACATCAAATGGCGTATCAGCGATTTCAGCCGTTACTATCTGGCGACCGGCGGTGGCGACATCTCCCAGGCCGAAGTGCTGCTGAAACGTAAATTCAACGACCGTCTGCGTTCCGAAATCGGGCGTCAGGATGTGAAAGGCATCGTGACGGACTCGCGTGGTCAACTGATGATGGACGTGCGTGATGCGTTGAATACCGGAACCGGCGAAACCACCGAAGCCGATAACGCCATCGCTTCCGCCGCCGCGCGTGTTGAACAGGAAACCACCGGTAAATTGCCAGAGGTGAATCCGAACAGCATGGCTGCGTTAGGGATCCAGGTGATCGACGTGCGTATCAAACAGATCAACCTGCCGACGGAAGTGTCGGATGCGATCTTCCAACGTATGCGCGCCGAACGTGAAGCCGTTGCCCGTCGTCATCGTTCACAGGGACAGGAACAGGCTGAGAAGCTGAAAGCGACTGCGGATTACGAAGTGACCCGTACGCTGGCGGAAGCCGAGCGCGAAGGCCGTATGACGCGCGGTGAAGGCGATGCCGAGTCTGCGAAACTGTTTGCTAACGCGTTCAGTCAGGACCCGGATTTCTATGCCTTTATCCGTAGTCTGCGTGCCTATGAAAACAGCTTCAGCAGCGGTAATCAGGACGTTCTGGTGTTGAGCCCGGACAGCGACTTCTTCCGCTACATGAAGTCGCCTGAGAAGACGGTGCCGGCACGCTAATTTTCGTTCCGCTCGTTGTCGAATGCGTCGCCCGCGTTCGTGTGTTGTCTGCGGCAGGTTACCTGCCGCACGGTCAGCGCCCGACGCGGGCTTTTTTATGTCTGGAGTTCTTTATGAGTGTATCTGTCTGGCTGGCCTTGGGGTTGGTGCTGATTTTTGAAGGGCTGGGGCCGCTGTTGTTTCCCCGAATCTGGCGTCGGATGATCCTCGGTATCGCGCAATTACCCGATACGGTTTTACGTCGTTTTGGCGGCGGAATAGTGGTCGCGGGCCTTGTGATCTACTACATGTTGCGTAGCCGCATGGATGGCTAAAAATGACGACAAATTTCTGCGCAAACGTGTGCTAAAAAGTACTGAAAGCATACAAATGAGATGTTAGAATCCTTTTTTAAGCAACACTGGTGATTGTGAGATGGGTAAGAACGTTGTCGTACTGGGCACCCAATGGGGTGACGAAGGTAAAGGCAAGGTCGTCGACCTGCTGACTGAACGCGCTAAATATGTGGTGCGCTATCAAGGTGGTCACAATGCTGGCCATACTCTGGTTATTAACGGTGAAAAAACCGTCCTCCATTTGATTCCTTCAGGCATTCTCCGCGAAAACGTGGTTAGCATCATCGGTAACGGTGTGGTGCTGGCGCCTGATGCCTTCATGAAAGAAATGACGGAACTTGAAGCGCGCGGCGTGCCAGTACGTGAGCGTTTGCTGCTGTCCGAAGCATGCCCGTTGATCCTGCCGTATCACGTTGCTCTGGATAACGCCCGCGAGAAAGCGCGCGGCGCCAAAGCTATCGGTACGACCGGCCGCGGCATCGGTCCCGCCTACGAAGATAAAGTGGCCCGTCGCGGCCTGCGCGTGGGCGATCTGTTTGATAAAGAAAGCTTCGCCGTCAAACTGAAAGAAATTATCGATTACCACAACTTCCAGCTGGTGCATTACTACAAAGTCGATCCCGTTGACTACCAGAAGACGCTGGACGACGTGCTGGCCATGGCTGACATCCTGACTTCTCTGGTCGTGGACGTTTCCGATCTGCTGGATAAAGCCCGCCGACGTGGCGATTTGGTGATGTTTGAAGGGGCGCAGGGGACTCTGCTGGATATCGACCACGGCACCTACCCGTATGTTACCTCTTCCAATACCACCGCAGGTGGCGTGGCGACCGGCTCAGGCCTGGGTCCGCGCTACGTTGACTACGTCCTCGGTATCGTTAAGGCATACTCCACCCGTGTGGGCGCAGGCCCGTTCCCGACCGAGCTGTTTGACGACGTCGGTGATTTCCTGTGTGAGAAAGGCAACGAGTTCGGTGCAACCACCGGTCGTCGTCGTCGCACCGGCTGGCTGGATGCAGTCGCCGTGCGTCGCGCGGTGCAGATCAACTCCCTGTCCGGCTTCTGCATGACCAAACTGGACGTGCTGGATGGTCTGAAAGAAGTGAAGATCTGCGTAGGCTACCGTCTGCCGGATGGCCGCGAAGTTGACGTGACGCCGCTGGCGGCCGAAGACTGGGAAGGCATTGAGCCGATTTACGAATCGCTGCCGGGCTGGACCGAGTCTACCTTTGGCGTGAAAGACCGTGCGGGCCTGCCTAAGGCGGCGCTGGACTATATCAAACGTGTAGAAGAAGTGACCGGCGTGCCGGTAGACATCATCTCCACGGGTCCGGATCGCGAAGAGACTATCGTGTTGCGCGACCCGTTCGACGCCTGATGTAACTGGTGTTCAGAACGACGAAAGGACGGGATATTCCCGTCCTTTTTCTTTTGTGCTGACCGGAAGACCATTCACACAAAGCGAAAAGAGGGTCGACCTGTCAGGCCATCAGCTTTTTGCCTGTTCCTGTTTCTGGAACGTTTCCAGCAGCTTTTCATGAATATTGCCGAAGCCGCCGTTGCTCATGACCAGCACGTGATCGCCGGGCTGCGCGGTTTTAGCGACCATATCAACCAGCGTATCTATATCCGCACTCCAGTGCGTTGGCTGCACACAAGCCTCCGCCACTTCTGCGACCTGCCAGGAGATATGCTGTGGCTGGAACAGGAAAACTTCATCTGCGCGTCCCAGCGAGGGAGCTAACTCGGTTTTGCAATGTCCTAGCTTCATGGTATTGGAGCGGGGTTCCAGGACCGCCAGGATTCTGGCCGTGCCGCCGACTTTGCTACGCAGGGCCGCCAGCGTAGCCAGGATCGCCGTCGGATGATGTGCGAAGTCATCATAAACGGTGATGCCGTTCGCCGTGCCGCGCTGTTCAAGGCGGCGACGCGCATTGATGAAGCCGCCCAGCGCGCGGCAGGCTTCCGCAGGCGGAACGCCGACATGACGGGCGGCGGCGATCGCCATCAGGCCGTTATGCATGTTGTGTTCGCCAACCAGGCTCCACTCGACTTCACCGACCAATTCATCGTTCAGATAAACCTGAAAAATACTGGAGTCCGGCACGCTCTTTTTCGCTTTCCAGATGCCGTCGTCACCGACCAGTTCCTGTTCGCTCCAGCATCCCATCGCCATCACTTGTTTGAGCGGCTGATCGTTGCTGGGAACGAAGATCCGCCCGGTGCCCGGCACCAGCCGCACCAGGTGGTGGAACTGTTTTTGGATCGCTTTCAGATCGTCAAAGATATCGGCATGATCGAATTCGAGGTTATTCAGAATCAGGGTACGGGGGCAGTAATGAACGAACTTGGAGCGTTTGTCGAAGAAGGCGCAATCATATTCGTCGGCTTCCACTACGAAGAACGGGCTATCGCCTAATCTCGCCGAGACGTCGAAGTTGCCGGGGACGCCGCCGATGACGAAGCCGGGATTGTAGCCGCAGGCTTCCAGTATCCAGGCCACCATTCCCGCGGTCGTGGTCTTGCCGTGGGTTCCCGCGACGGCGATGACCCAGCGTTCACGTAGCACGTAGTCGTGCAGCCATTGCGGCCCGGAGGCATAAGGCATGTTTCGCTCAAGAACGGCTTCGACGCAGGGATTGCCACGGGACATCGCGTTACCGATGATGACCAGGTCTGGCTGAGGCTCCAGCTGCGAAGGGTCGTATCCTTCAATCAGGGTGATCCCCTGTTCTTCCAGTAGCGTGCTCATGGGGGGATAGACGTTGGCATCAGAGCCAGTCACCTGATGTCCCAGCGAGCGGGCCAGCAGCGCGAGCCCTCCCATGAAGGTGCCGCAGATACCTAATATATGAATGCGCATACGTTTCCCAACAGTCTACAAAAGTCTGGCTTATTCTAACGCTATGGATAGTTCTCAAGAAATGGATTTGACTATGTGCTCGCTTTCTCTTTGGGCTACACTGCAAACGCAAACGTTGGCGGTACATAATTAGACCGCTTTTCATCTGCTGACTATGGAATAGTGTTATGAAAACGTTAGGCGAATTCATCGTCGAAAAACAGCACGATTTCTCACATGCCACGGGTGAACTCACCGCGTTGCTGTCTGCAATCAAGCTGGGAGCGAAAATCATTCACCGCGACATCAACAAAGCGGGTCTGGTGGATATTTTAGGTACCAGCGGAGTTTCCAATGTGCAGGGCGAAGTACAGATGAAGTTGGATCTGTACGCCAATGAAAAGTTGAAGGCGGCGCTCAAAGCGCGTGGTGAAGTCGCCGGTATCGCTTCCGAAGAAGAAGACGAAATCGTCATCTTTGAAGGCGAGCGGTCCGAAAATGCAAAGTATGTGGTGTTGATGGATCCGCTGGACGGCTCCTCCAACATTGATGTAAACGTTTCAGTCGGCACCATTTTTTCTATCTACCGACGCATTACTCCGCTGGGCTCTCCGGTAACCGAAGCCGATTTCCTGCAGCCCGGCAACAAGCAGGTCGCCGCTGGCTACATTGTTTACGGCTCCTCGACCATGCTGGTCTACTCCACCGGTCACGGGGTTCATGCCTTCACCTACGATCCTTCACTGGGCGTCTTCTGCCTGTCGCATGAAAGAGTTCGCTTCCCCGAAACGGGAAATACCTACTCTATCAACGAAGGTAACTACATCAAGTTCCCGCAGGGCGTGAAAAAGTACATCAAGTACTGTCAGGAACAGGATGAGGCCACCCTGCGGCCGTATACGTCGCGTTACATCGGTTCTTTGGTGGCGGACTTCCACCGCAACTTGCTGAAGGGGGGGATCTATCTCTACCCGAGTACGGCCAGTTATCCGCAGGGCAAGCTGCGTCTGCTGTACGAATGCAACCCGATGGCGCTGCTGGCGGAGCAGGCGGGCGGCAAAGCCAGCGATGGACACCGTCGAATTCTGGATATTCAGCCGCAGAAACTGCATGAACGCGCGCCGTTCTTTGTCGGCACGGAGTCGATGGTGAATGATGTCGAGCGCTTCCTGCGCGAATATCCCGACGATTAACGAGTGGTGTTTTCAGACAAATAAAAATGTGGCGCGCTCTTTCGACCGCGCCACATTTCTTTTATAGCGACATCTCTGACCCGGCGTTATTTCATCGTCACTCTTGACTCAAGATAACGCTAGTGCTGCTCGAACCAGCTTTCAAGAATGACGACCGCCGAGGCGGAGTCGACGCTGCCTTTATCCAGAGCCCGAAAACCGCCCTGAGCGAACAGGCCGGAGCGTGCCTCTACCGTGCTGAGACGTTCGTCATGCAGCTCCACCGCTACGCCGAAGCGGCCGTGAAGACGCTGAGAGAACTTCCTCGCCCGCGCCGTCAGCGGTTGTTCCGTGCCGTCCATATTCAGCGGCAGGCCGACGATCACCAGCTCGGGCTGCCATTCCCGTAGTAACTTTTCAACCTTCTGCCAGTCCGGCGTGCCGTCCTGCGCTTTAAATGCCTGAAGCGGGCGGGCGGTGCGTGTCAGATCCTGACCGATGGCGACGCCGATGCTGCGGGTGCCGAAGTCGAACGCCATGATGGTGCGATGACTCATCAGGCGTGTCCCGCGTCACTGGCAATCATGTGGATATCCACTCCGAGCTTCTTGGCGGCAACGCGCCAGCGGTCCGCAATCGGGGTGTGGAACAGGATGTCCTGATCGGCTTTGACGGTCAGCCAGGAGTTGTCCAGCAGTTCGCTCTCAAGCTGTCCGCCTTCCCAGGCCGTATAGCCGAGCGCGACCAGCGTGTTACTGGGCTGGTCGACCGTGCCCATCGTCTCCAACACGTCCTTGGACGTCGTAATCATCGTATCGGGCGATACGGAGATACTGGATGCGAAGCCCGCCTGCGGGGTGTGCAAAATGAAGCCGCGGTCATCCGCCAGCGGAC
>NZ_CAMKXG010000036.1 GCF_946477055.1 Lonsdalea britannica
ATTTCGTCCTGTTGAAAACCGGGTTTATCTGCCACGCTTAATGACAAGCGCCGCCCCTTTTTCACCGGCTCCGCGTCCGCATGGCACGGGCCGTGCCGGGTTGCCGATATCGGCCTGACGACGGGAACGGAACGCGATGATTCAGGCCTGCCGGAATATCGTGTTCGATACAATCTCGCCGTCCTCACAGGCCGTCATGCACGTCAGACAGAGTGAGAACAATGATGAATCATCCCGTCGAGCGCGCCAGCGAGGCGCAGCCGGAATACGCTAACGTTAATCACACCTTCTACCCGACATTCCATCTGGCTCCACCGGCGGGATGGATGAACGATCCCAATGGGCTGATCTACCATCAGGGCCGCTACCACGCGTTCTATCAGCATTATCCTTATGAGCCGAAATGGGGACCGATGCACTGGGGACATGCCACCAGCGAGGACATGATCCACTGGGAGCACCAACCCATCGCGCTATTTCCCGGCGGTGAGAACGAGCCGGATCGGGACGGCTGCTTTTCCGGCTGCGCGGTGGATGATGACGGCGTTCTGAGCCTGATTTATACCGGCCATGTCGTCCTGCCTTCCTCTCCCGAAGAGGGCGAGAAATTACAGCAGGTGCAGTGCCTCGCCATCAGCCACGATGGCCTGCATTTCGAAAAACAGGGCGCAATCCTCCTGCCGCCTCCCGGCATCATGCATTTTCGCGATCCCAAGGTGTGGCGCGAGGACGACGTCTGGTGGATGGTGGTGGGCGCCCGCAATGAACGGGATCAGGGACAGGTACTGCTCTATCGCGGCGAGAGCCTGCGGGAGTGGACGCTCGACCGCGTGCTGGCGGAGAGCGACGGCGATTTGGGTTACATGTGGGAGTGCCCGGACTTCTTTCCGCTGGGCGATGAGTGGCTGCTGATGTTCTCGCCGCAGGGCGTCTCGCCAAACGGCTATCTCTATCGCAATTTATTCCAGAGCGGTTGTCTGCGTGGCCACTGGCGGCCGGGAGCCGACTTCGAGATTACGCAGCCGTTCGCAGAAATGGATCTCGGTCATGACTTCTATGCGCCGCAGTCGTTCCTGGCGGCAGATGGTCGCCGTATCATCCTGGCATGGATGGATATGTGGGAATCGCCGATGCCTTCGCAGCAAGATGGTTGGGCTGGCTGCATGACGCTGCCCCGTGAGCTGAGCCTCGAAGACGGGCAGCTGCGGGTGCGGCCGGTGCGAGAAGTCGAGTCGCTGCGACGCGACGGACTGAGTATCGAACCGCAATGGATCGACTCGCCATCGCTGCCGCTGACGGAAAATGGCGATGCGCTGGAGCTGATATTGCGCTGGGATCTGAACGACAGCACCGCCGAACGTTTCGGTTTGATGCTCGGGGAGGGTATGCGCCTGTTTGTGGACTCGCAGTCCGAACGTCTGGTGCTGGAGCGTCATTACCCTGACGATGGCCTGAGCGGCTATCGCAGCGCGCCGTTACCGGCGCAATCGGTGCTATCGCTACGGATATTTATCGACCGCTCCTCGATCGAAGTGTTTGTTGGGGAAGGGGAGCGTTGCCTAAGCTCGCGTATTTACCCGCAGCCGGATCGACGTGCGCTGCGGCTGTTCGCCGATCATGGCCGCGCGCATCTCATTGGCGGAGAGCGCTGGTCTCTGCTCATGGAGTAGCCGCATAAAGGTCATACGGCCTCAGGACCGCGCTGCGGATCGTTCTCCGTCTGGAAAGGGAACCTGTTTTTCAGGTTCCCGGCGGGTTTTCTGCGCCTAAGATCTCAACCAATGCCCAGAAAAGGGCCAATCTGTTTTATACTCCCCCGCTGCACCCCGATGTTTTTGCCGCCCTGCGGCGAGGGTGGGGTAAAAGACGGCGCGTCTGCCCCACTCACGACTTAATCACTGGATAATCATTACCCATGCTCAGCTACCGCCACAGTTTCCACGCCGGCAACCACGCCGACGTGCTCAAGCATACCGTTCAAAGCCTGATCCTCAGCGCATTGGCGGAGAAAGACAAACCCTTCCTGTACCTCGATACGCACGCCGGGGCGGGTCGCTACAAGCTGCAAAGCGAACACGCCGAGCGCACTGCCGAATATCAGGCTGGGATTGCCCGCATCTGGCAGCGGGACGATGTTCCTGCCGAGCTGGATGCCTACATGCAGGTGGTGCGTAACTACAACCCGCAGGGACAGCTGCGTTACTACCCGGGTTCTCCGCTGATCGCCCGCCATCTGATGCGCGATCACGACCGACTGAACCTGAGCGAACTGCACCCGAGCGACTATCCGCTGCTGCGTCAGGAGTTCCAGCGTGATAATCGCGCCCGCGTGGTGCGTGAAGATGGCTATCAGCAGCTGAAAGCTCAGCTGCCGCCGCCGTCCCGCCGCGGACTGGTGCTGATCGACCCGCCTTACGAAATGAAGAGCGATTATCAGGCGGTGGTGAAGGGGATTCACGAAGGTTACCGCCGCTTCGCGACGGGCGTCTATGCTTTGTGGTATCCGGTTGTTCTGCGTCAGCAGATTAAACGGCTGCTGAAAGATCTGGAAGCGACCGGCATCCGCCGAATCCTGCAAATCGAGCTGGCCGTCTTGCCGGACAGCGACCGCCACGGCATGACCGCTTCGGGCATGATCGTCATCAACCCGCCCTGGAAGCTGGAAGCCCAGATGAAAAGCGTGCTGCCGTGGCTGCATCAGGTACTGGTGCCGGAAGGCACCGGGCATACGCGCGTTGAATGGGTCGTGCCAGAGTAAATTCGGCAGAGCCAATGCCCTGCGCCGCAGGGCATTGGGCGCGCGCTACACCCGGAACGTCGCCAGATCGGTAGCCATGTCCGTGGCCGGGAAAATGGCCCGGCACTCCGCCAGCAGCCGCTCGCTATCTTCCTGACCATATCGTGCGCTGATATGGGTGATAATCAAACGTCCTGCCCCCGCTTCCCGAGCCAACGTCGCCGCCTGTTCCGTCGTGGAATGACCGCGTTCGCTGGCGCGATCGGCCATATTGGCCTCCACCGTCGCTTCGTGCACCATCACATCCACGCCCGCGGCCAGCAGGCGTCCCGCTTCCGACGGACGGGTATCGCCGAATATGGCGAGCGATCGGCCCGGCGTGGACGGCCCAAGGTAATCGGTGCCGTTTAAGGTCCGCCCATCTTCCAGCGTCACGGATTCGCCGCGCTTTAACTGCTGAAACCATGAACCGGGGCGAATGCCCTCTTTGGCCAGTCGCGCCACGTCCAGTGCGCCGGGTTTAGGCCGCTCTTCGATGCGATATCCGACGCAGGTCAGCGTGTGCGACATGGGATAGGCCGTCACGACGCGGTGGTCGTCTTCGCAAACCGGTCCGGAGGTGACTTCGATCACCTCCATCGGATAGGTGAGATAAGAGCCGCTCAGGCTCAGCGCATTGTCGATAAATGTTTTCAGTCCGGCGGGGCCGTAAAGCGTCAGCGGCGCCTGACAACCGGCCATGGAGCGGGAACACAGCAGACCGGGCAGACCAAATAGATGGTCGCCATGAAGATGCGTGATGAAAATTTTCTCGATTTTGCTGGCGCTTAAACGCGTATGCAGTATCTGATGCTGCGTGCCTTCACCGCAGTCGAACAGCCAAAAGGCAGGGCGCGGGCCTTGCAGATCCAGCGCCAGGCTAGCCACATTGCGGGCTTTCGTCGGAATACCCGCGCTGGTGCCTAAAAATATCAGTTCCATGGTGAAACTCTCCGATCAATTAACGGTGCTTGACGTCATCCCAGCATAAATTGAACCGCGCCAGATACTTGCGCAGCCGGTCCGCGTCGTTCGGCTGTTTTTTCTGCTGGCGTGAGACGGCGAAAAGCTGGCGGCCCGCTTCCGACAGGCTGCTGGCCTGACGGCACACGTTCAGCACGCTTTCTAACTGGAAACGGTCAAACAGATCGCAGTCGCCGACGCTCTCCGGCAGAGGCGCTTGCTCAGCGTCGCTGGGCGCCCACTGCCGCTGGAGGCGTAAAATCTCTTCGTCGACCAACGCGGGGGTAATGCGGCCATTATCCGCCAATGTCGCCATTCTGACGACGCTGGCGCTTAATTCTCTGAAATTCCCGCGCCACGGGGCCTGCGGTGAGCTGGCGAATCCCAGAAACTGCTGTCGCGCTTCGCGATCAAAGCGGACTTGCAGCTGCTGCGTTTCTGCAAAGCGCTGTAGCTCAAAGTCGATATTGGGCTCGATATCTTCACGCCGCTCCGCCAGTCCGGGAAGAGCAAAGGTCCACATATTGATGCGCGCGTAGAGATCGTCACGGAAATGACCTGCCGCGACCCAGCGCGGCATATCGCGATGCGTCCCCGCGATCAGTTGAAAATCGCTGCTGACTTCCTTATCCGAACCGAAGGGAAAAAAGGTTTTCTCTTCAATCGCTTTCAGCAGCATGGCCTGTTCATCCAGCCCCAGCTCGCCAATTTCATCCAGAAACAGGATGCCGCCGTCCGCTTCCCTCAACAGTCCGGTTCGCGCCTGCTGCGCGCCGGTAAAAGCGCCCCGGGCATGTCCGAACAACGTCGACATCGCATTATCTCCTCGCAGCGTCGCGCAGTTAACGGCGATAAAGCGTCCGGAAACCTGATGACGGGCGGCTTTTAATTCGAAGATCCGTCGCGCCAGAAAGGATTTTCCTGCGCCGGTCGGACCGGTGAGCAACAGCGGCGCGGAAGAACGCAGCGCAACGCGCTCGATTTGGTCGATCAAGGCATTGTATGCCGTGTTACGCGTGGCGATGCCCGCTTTCAAAAACGAGGCAGACGCCTGCTGCTCCCGTTGAAAGCGGCTCGTCAGCGTCGCATAACGGCTGAGATCCAAATCGATAATCGAATAAAGGCCAGCAGGGGAAGGGGGGCCTTCTCGGCGGGAGACCGGACTGGTCTGCAACAGGCTGGCAGGCAGATAGCGCGCCTCCGTCAGCAGAAACCAACAGATCTGCGCGACGTGGGTGCCGGTGGTGATATGTACCAGATACTCCTCATTCTCCGTGTCAAACGAATAGCGGGTGGCGAAGTCGAGGTAGGCGGTATAAACCTCCTCAAAATCCCAGGCATCCTGCAAATCGACGGCATGCAGGCGCACTTCAGTGCCGGGCGACAGCTCAGTGATGTCTGCCTGAACCTGTTCCGCCAGACCGATATTGCGCGACTGGTACAGCAACTCCAGCCGGTCCACCGGCATCTCCGGCTGTTGGCACAGTGCGACGGTTGGTCGCCATTTATTCCAGCGGTTGGCCCGTTTGCCGCGCTTATCAAGGACGCTCCCTAGCGTGCCAATCACCACTCTGCGCTTCATGTTTATCCTAATTTATAAAACCTTATCGATAAGGATAATTCATTCGTGTTGGCCCGAATAGCACGATGTTAGCCAAATAAAATAAAAAATGAATAATATCAATCTATTAAGATTTTTATTTTGCTGTTTCTTTCCTATTGGCACGAGTCTCGCAATATCTATCCCGTCGACACGTTGGTTTTGCTGTGATTCAGCACCACGCCGGCATTCCGGGAGCGGCTTCTCGCCGCTTTCCTGCGGATGTTCCGTCAAGCGTCGAACACTCGATAATTGGTTAACTCGGGTTCGAATCCCGAATATCGCACCTCGATATTGATAATGAAAAATAACCCTCCCGCCTCCGGGAAGTTGACGGTGGCCTCACGGGAGACCGACCGACGCGCCGGGCGGCAGGCAGAAGGCTCATCCGTTCCATCAGGAACTCGTGAGCCTTCCCCCTGCGGCTTCGCCCCGACGTCCGTCTCTACGTGTGCTGGAGGGACCATCAGGAGAAAAGCGTCATGTTTAAGTTTTTAACCATTCGTAAAGGTCAGTTGGGTTTAGTGAGCCAAGACGGCGATTACCTGCGGGTATTGGAGGCGGGCCGACACCGCATTCCCCGTTGGTTTAATCGGCAGAAAATCGACATAGTTTCTTTGGATGGGTCTGAAGTGCTGGCGCCTTTGGACGACTATCTGCGCCAGTACCATCCGGAGTGGGTAAAGCAGTTTTGTTTAGATGTGGTATTGCCGGAAGAGGCGATCGGGCTTCGCTACGATCATGATGTGCTGCAGGAAATCCTGCCGCCCGCCACGCGCCGCCTTTACTGGCGTAAAGACGAGCATCGGCGCGTCGAACAGGTGAAAACCGACGACATTCGGGTGCCGGATACGCTGGTGTCCGCCCTGTTGCAGCCGACGCTGCGTCAGCGACACGTCATCGGCCATGCCGGCGTCTTGCTGGCGCAGGTTCCGGCCTGGCATCTCGGCCTCCTGAAAGTGGATGGCGCGGCGCAGGAACTGTTGCCGCCGGGCGTCAGCGGGTACTGGCGGTTTAATCACAGCGTAGAGGTGGAACTGATAGACACTCGTCAGCAGGCGCTGGAGGTGAGCGGGCAGGAAATTTTGACGCGCGACAAGGTCAATCTTCGGCTGAATCTGGTGGCTAACTGGCGCTACAGCGACATTTTGACGGCGTTCGGTCAGTTAACGAAGCCGGTTGATTCGCTGTATCGAGAGCTTCAGTTCGCGTTGCGTGAAGCGGTGGGAACCCGCACGCTGGATGAACTGCTGGAAAACAAGCACACCATCGATGAACGGGTGAATGCCCAGGTCCGTGAAAAAATGGCGGGTTATGGTATCGACGTCGTTTCTCTGGGAGTGAAGGACATCGTGTTGCCGGGCGATATGAAAACCATTTTGTCTCAGGTGGTGGAAGCCGAAAAGGCGGCGCAGGCCAACGTGATACGACGCCGGGAAGAAACGTCGGCGACGCGTTCCCTGCTGAATACCGCCAAAGTGATGGAGAACAACCCGGTCGCCCTGCGTTTGAAAGAGCTGGAAACGCTGGAGCGTGTGGCGGAACGCATCGATAAGATTTCCGTGTTCGGCGGATTGGATCAGGTGTTGAACGGACTGGTGAACTTGAAAGTCGCATAGCGCGGCGACGTCTCAAAAAAGGAGGAGAGGAATATGACACGGGCATCTCAGGGCGTTAGCGAAAAAATGAAACAGCAGATCAAAGCGGCGCTGGACGATGTGGAAAAGGAGTTTGATGTCCGCATTCTGTACGCCTGCGAGTCCGGCAGCCGCGGCTGGGGGTTCGCCTCGCCGGACAGTGATTATGATGTCCGATTCATCTACGTTCATCCGCCAGAGTGGTATCTGCGGGTTGAACCGCAGCGTGACGTGATCGAGCGTCCGCTGACGGCGGAGTTGGACGTGTGCGGTTGGGAACTGCGAAAGGCGTTGGCGCTATTGAACCGGGGCAACCCCACGCTTATCGAATGGCTGGATTCGCCGGTGGTCTACCGGCAGGATGATGTCGCGACGGACCGGCTGCGCCAGTTAATCCCCGGCTGTTTTTCCGCGCTCAAGGCGAGTCATCATTACCTCTCCATCGCGCGTAAAAACTTTCGTACCTATTTGCAGGATGAGCGCGTGCGGCTGAAAAAGTATTTTTACGTGCTGCGTTCGCTGCTGGCGGTGCAGTGGATTGCCAAGGGGAAGGGCGTTCCTCCCATGCAGTTCGAGGTGTTGCTGAACGCGATGGTAACGGACGCTGCGCTACTGGAAGAGGTTCGGGCGCTGCTGAAAATGAAATGCAGTGCGATAGAGACCGATGTGGTGGCGCGGCAACCGCATATCCACGCGTTTATCGCGCAGTCGCTGGAAACCACGATAGACATCTCACCACCGGCAAAGGACAAACGCATCGATGCCGCGTTGGATCGCCTGCTGTTCGAAACCGTGCTGACCGGCGTTTAACATTGCGCGAGGCCCCGTAAGGCGGCCTCGCCTATTTCATTGATTTCAAAATTGCCGCAAGGCGCTTTGCGTTTCTGACTACAATCACGCTGCGATCTTTGCCGGAACAAGATCTCTGGCGTTACACTCTATATAACTTTTTATTCACACAACCTGGATCTCCCAATGACTAAACATTATGACTATCTCGCTATTGGCGGCGGCAGCGGCGGCATTGCCTCCATTAACCGTGCGGCCATGTACGGCAAGAAATGCGCGTTAATTGAAGCCAAATATCTGGGCGGGACCTGTGTGAACGTCGGCTGTGTGCCGAAGAAGGTGATGTGGCATGCGGCGCAGATCGCCGAGGCGATTCACAACTACGGCCCCGACTATGGTTTTGACGTCACGGTCAACGGCTTCAACTGGGATACGCTGGTGAAAAACCGCAGTGCCTACATTGACCGTATCCATCACTCCTATGACAACGTGCTGGGTAAGAATCAGGTTGAGGTTATCCGCGGTTTCGCCCGGTTCGTGGACGCCCACACGGTGGAAGTCAACGGCGAGAAAATCACCGCTGACCACATCCTGATCGCGACCGGCGGTCGTCCGACGCTGCCGGATGTCCCCGGTGCGGAATATGGCATTAACTCCGACGGGTTCTTTGAACTGGATGCGCTGCCGAAGCGCGTCGCCGTGGTGGGCGCGGGTTACATCGCCGTAGAAATCGCGGGCGTGTTGAACGCGCTGGGCGCGGAGACCCACCTGTTCGTGCGTAAACATGCGCCGCTGCGCCAGTTCGATCCGCTGATTGTGGAAACGCTGGTGGAAGTGATGCAGGCGGAAGGGCCGTCGCTGCACACCGAGTCGACGCCTAAGGCGGTAGTGAAAAACGCCGACGGCAGCCTGACGCTGCAATTGGAAGATGGCAAAACGCAGACGGTGGACTGCCTGGTTTGGGCGATTGGCCGTCAACCGGCCACCGATAACCTCAACCTTGAGGCGGCGGGCGTCGCGTTGGACGATCGCGGTTATGTGAAGGTCGATAAATTCCAGAACACCAACGTTGCCGGTATCTACGCCGTGGGCGACAACACGGGCGCGGTCGAGCTGACGCCAGTGGCGGTCGCCGCGGGACGTCGTTTGTCAGAACGCCTGTTCAACAACAAGCCGAACGAGCATCTTGACTACAGCAACATTCCTACCGTGGTGTTTAGCCATCCGCCTATCGGCACCGTCGGGCTGACCGAGCCGCAGGCGCGCGAGAAGTACGGCGACGAGCAGGTCAAAGTCTACAAATCCTCCTTTACCGCCATGTATACCGCCGTCACGCAGCATCGTCAGCCGTGCCGCATGAAACTGGTGTGCGTCGGCCCGGAAGAGAAAGTGGTGGGCGTTCACGGTATCGGTTTTGGCGTGGACGAAATGCTGCAGGGCTTCGCTGTCGCGGTGAAAATGGGAGCCACCAAGCAGGACTTCGACAACACCGTCGCCATCCACCCGACCGGGGCGGAAGAGTTCGTCACGATGCGTTAATCCAGCGATGCGCGGCGCGTCATTATTCGGCAAGCGGACGGGGCGTGTCTCGCCTCGTCGGTACCGCCGCGGAGTGGTGAACCAAAAGCGACCACGGTTTCCAGCGGTCGCATGATTTAGCGCTTCACCTCTCAAATGCGGAGAGTCAGTCGCTCCGCCGCAAGGGGTGAAAGAGAGCCGCAACGCGGCTCATTTTTCTTTCTTTTCAGGGAGTCAGAATCTTCATGCCTACGCTTTTTCTTTTCTACGTCGGCGGTAGTGCGCCGGGCGCTAATATCGAATTACACGATGTGCAGTTCGCCGTGGTGGACCAACCGGAAGATGCCTTCCCCCTCCTCAAAGAAATCTGGTTCGGTGACAAAAAACAGATCCACGTCGATAGCTATACCCCGATTCAGTGGGCCGATGGCCATGACATCACGCTAAGCGAAACGCCCGCGACATCCTCACAGCGCCTCTGGTTCGTTAACATCGGCGGCTACCTGCCGGGCGAGCCAGCGGAGCTGCATCAGTTCGGCCTGTTTGTCGCACCAACGGCGGATGAAGCGAAGACGCAGGCCAAAAAAGTCCTTCTGCACGACACTTTCAAACAGCACAAAGACGACCTGCGCGATGTGGACGACTGCCTGCTGCTGCAACAGCTGAACGGATGGCATATTCACCTGACGCCCAACCCGAATGGCGCACCCGCCGCACCGCTCTGGCAGGGGTATTTGCCGATTTGATGGCGGACTGACGTCCGGGCTTGAACGGCCTTGCGCAGGGGATTTTTGTCGCTGAAGGTCTGCCACTCTGCCTGCGGTGTAAGCCCGAGGCGGGGCAACGAGGAAGAGAGTGTGGTGAGTTTGCGAAAAGCGTGACGGTTATTGGCTGAATGATAAATTTAATCAGCGGGTTAACGCGGTAGCAGAACAGGGCGGCGGTGGAGGGTGGCGATGCGCCTCGTCTCCGTCCGAAGAAGGGGCGACGCGGACTGAAACTGTCCGCGTCGCCTGCCATACGCTTAGTGGAACAGCGCAACCACATTGCCGAGAATAATCCCCACGATGCCGAAGTCAGCGTCGCCGAACGTGGTGGCCGCCAGTCCTAACGACCCCATCAGCGGCAGCAGAATCGCCGGCAGGAAGGAGATCAGCAAACCTTGTACGAAGGAGCCGATCACCGCGCCGCGGCGTCCGCCGGTGATGTTGCCGTAAATCCCAGCGGTCGCGCCGCAGAAGAAGTGCGGGACCAGTCCGGGAACGATCACGCTCAGGCCGAACAGTGGGCAAAGGAACATGCTGATCAGGCCCGCCAGGAAGCTACACAAGAAGCCGATAATTACGGCGTTGGGGGCAAACGGGAACACGGTCGGACAGTCCAGTGCAGGCTTGGCGTCTTTCACCAGCTTGTCCGCAATGCCCTTGAACGCGGGGACGATTTCCGCAATCACCATCCGCACCCCGGCCAGAATGACGTAGACCCCGGCGGCGAAGGTGATGGACTGAATGATGGCGAAAATCAGGTAATTTTGTCCGCCGCTCACCTGACTTTCTGTGTACTCCTTGCCTGCGAACAGCGCCAGCACGATGAACAGAATCATCATGGTCAGCGAAATCGCGACCGAAGAGTCACGCAGGAAGTTCAGCGTTTTCGGGACTTTCAGCTCTTCCGTGGACGGGCTGCCTTTCCCAACCACTTTACCCACCAGCGCCGCCAGCAGATAACCGGCGGAGCCGAAGTGGCCGATAGCCAAATCATCCGACTGGGTGATCTTCCGGGTAAAGGGTTGCAGGATGGCAGGGCTGATGACCATCAGCGCGCCGAGAATGAGGGCGCCCGTCGCGATCAGGCTGACGCCGCGCATACCGCCGGTGGACAGGATTACCGCCAGCATGGCCGCCATATACAGCGTGTGGTGGCCGGTCAGGAAGATATATTTCAGCGGCGTAATCCGCGCCAGAATAATGTTCACAATCATGCCGAAGACCATGATCATGGCGGTTTCCGTGCCGAAGTTAGCCTGCGCCAGCGCTGCAACAACGTCGTTGTTGGGCACGACGCCGTGCATATTAAAGGAGTGCGTGAACAGCTGACTGAACACCGTCAGCGTGGAGGAAATGACATTGGCCCCGGCGATTAGAATCAAAAATCCCATGATGGTTTTCAGCGTGCCGGAAACCACCTCAGAGAAAGGTTTCTTTTGCAGCACCAGCCCCAGCAGGGAAAACAGCCCAACCAGAATGGCGGGCGTACCCAGCACATCCTTCATAATAAACTGCAACATAAGCGACTCCGTTAGCGCGTCTGAACGCGCCGTTACAGGTTGGCAGCCAGAATTTCTCTGATCTTGTTGTTATCCAGCAGGTTGGTCAGGCCGAATATCTGGGCGTCGGATCCCTGAATCTGTTCAACGATATCTTTGGCGCCGAAAATGATGTCCGGGCGTTCCGACTTGGCGGAGGTCAGATCGGTATGGCTGACCTCGGCTTCCTTGCCTAATTCCGCCACGATTTTTTTGACGTTCATTTCGACAATAAAGCTGCTGCCGAGCCCGTTACCGCACACAATGAGGATCTTTTTCATCACTGGCCTCGTCTTAATAGTTTTCGATAATCGCCTGAATGGCGGGAAGGGAAGAAGCGGTCAGCAGCTGCTTCAGCGAATCTTCGTCGCTGAACAACGCCGCCAGCTCGGTAATCATCCGGATATGTTCGTCCCCCGTAAGGGCGCACAGCATAATCACGACCGTCACCGGGTCGTTTTCCTCCGACTCAAAATTTACCCCCTCGCGGATGCACAGCAGCGACAGCCCGTTTTGATTAGCGCCCTGCTCGGGTCGGGCGTGGGGCAGCGCCAGTCCGGGCGCAATCACGTAGTACGGACCCATCGACTGATGGGTGCTGATAATCGCCTCCAGATAGTCTTGAGTGATCGCGCCGTCAGCCAGCAACGGTTCCGCCGCCAGCGTGAGGGCTTCCTGCCAGTGGGAAACACGATCCACCAGGTGGATGGTTTTGGGCGTCAGCCACGTTGCGAGCATGTTGACCTCGTTACTCAGGGAAGGTGTGCCTCAATGTAGGCGAAATATCGACCGTCTTTCTGTGATAGGTTTCGCAAAGTTAGCGCTAACATTTCCCCGCAGAGGTGAATAATGTGCGGAGTGAGACGTCGACGACGAATGTGAATGCCTGACCGGTTATCGCGCCTGCGGCGGTGCTACCATAAGCCGCCGGTTCCGATTGGGGCAGGCGGTTGACGAGGCTTAGGCGGTGGCGCATCGGGACGATGGCCCGGACGGAAATGGCGACAGGCGAACAGAGGGAGGCGGTGAAAGCATGAAAGAAAAACGGCGGCGTAACACAGGGAAAAGTACTCTGGCCGATGTGGCTCAGTTGGTCGGCGTCAGCGCGATGACGGCCTCCCGGGCGCTGCGCGTGCCGGAAAAGGTGTCGCCGGTGCTGCGTGAGAAGATCGCGGCGGCGATTGCCGAGCTGGATTACGTACCGAATCTGGCGGCGAGCGCGCTGGCATCCGCCTCATCGCAGCTGATCCTCATGGTGGTGCCCTCTTTTGCGACGCCGGGATGTGCTCAGGTGTCGGAAGCGCTGCAAGCGGTGCTGAAAGAAGCGGAGTACAGCATGATGCTGGTGGAAGCGAATCACTCCGCCAGCGGCGAACGGCAGCTGATCGAGCGCCTGCTCGCCTATCATCCTGCCGCGATGGTGCATTTTAATTTCGACAGCACGGACGAAGGGCGTCGACTGTTGATCAACGCCGGTTTGCCGGTGATGCAGGTGGGGGCCCTTCATCCGCAGCCGCTGGATGTCAGCGTCGGCGTCGACTACGCCCAGGCGGTGGCGGCGCTGGTACACCAGCTGGCGGGAAACGGCTATCGACATCTGGGGCTGTTGTGCAGCCAGACCAGCGGTACGACGCTCAAACAGATTATGCACGGTTGGCACAGCGCGATGCTGGCCGTGAATCATTCGCCGCATCGGGTTATCGCGACGACGGAACCACCGGCGTTCGCCACCGGTCATCAGCGCCTGCCGGAAATTCGTCTGACCTGGCCGGAGCTGGACGTGCTGATCTGCACCACGGATGAAGTCGCCTGCGGCGTAATTATGGCCTGCCATGCGGAAGGGGTGGATGTGCCTAGCCAGCTGGCGGTCGCTAGCCTCGGCGGCGGCGACCTTTCCGCCGTTTGCTCGCCGCCGTTAACCACGGTTGCGTTGCCCTATCGGCAGATGGGGACGTTAGCCGGTGAACAGCTGTTGGCGGAGCTGCGGGGGCAGGAGGTCGACGCGAGGCAGCCGCTTCCGGCGCCGCTGGTGGTGCGGGCTAGCACCCGCCAACGCTAGACGCTATGCCGTCTGGCATTGACGGGCGGGGTGCCGATTAGGCGACGTTGAACTCGCCGCTGCTAATCAGGAAGTCGATCAGCGCGGTGAGCTTTTTCACATCATCGAGTGCGATGTTATGGAACAGGGCGATACGCAGCTGGTTGCGTCCCAGCGCCCGATACCCTTCGATGCCGTGGACCAGCCCCTGCTCGTCCAGATAGCGGGTTAACTGGTCGACGGAAATGGCGTCGGCCACGTCAATCGCCGCGACGGTGGTGGAGCGGAAAGCCGGATCTTCCACGTAAGGCGTCAGATAGTCTCTGTCGGTGGCCCACTGGTAGAGGTGCTCCGCTTTGGCGGCGGCCTGACGCTGTACTTCGGCAAACCCAAGCGCGCTCATGCGTTTCACCTGTTCGGCGAACAGGAACAGGGTGACGGTCGCCGGCGTATTGTAAGTCTGCTGTTGTTCACTGTTGTTGAGCGCAATCTGCCAGTCGGCGAAGACGGGAATATAGCGCGTCTTGTCGGCCGAAACTTCCGCGATCCGCGCTTTCGCCTTCGGCGACAGGATGGCGACGAACAGCCCGCCTTCGCTGGCGAAGACTTTCTGCGGGGAGAACAGGAACACGTCAACGCGCGACAGGTCGCAGGCGATCTGACCGGCGCCGCTGGTCGCATCGACGGCCAGCAGACAATCATCACCCACTTCGGGCAGCGTCGTGTTCATCACGCCGGTAGACGTTTCGTTCAGCGTGCAGGTCACGACGTCAGCGTTGGCCGTGCTGAACTCGCGGTGCCCTTGTCCGTAGTCCACTTCCAGGCTGGCGGCCTCAATCCACGGAATGCGCTTGGAGGCTTTAAACCATTTCCCGGAGAACTCACCGCAGACGTGGTGAACGATACGTTTTTTCACCATTCCCAGCCCGACCATATCGAACAACAGCGTCGCGCCGCCGTTGCCCAGCACGATGCTGTAGTCGTCCGGAACGGACAGCAGAGAACGCAATCCTTCCTGAATCTCGCCGCACAGCGCGCGTACCGGCGCTTTACGGTGGCTGGTGCCCAGCAGGTGGGGGCCTTTGTTCATCAGGCGGGTTAAATCATCAAGGTGAATGAGTGAAGGGCCGCAGCCGAAACGAGGATCGGCGGGGATAAGCGCCTCCGGAATGGTGAGCGTCATGCATATCTCCTTAGGGAATGAGCTGATTTTTCTTTTAGATGAAGATACTCAGGATGGGCGGAAAGCGATACGGAAATTTTATTGCGATGCAGCGGAGTCGGACGTATCCGGCTAGATTTGTGTCAGGGGTCGAGATAACCTTACCGAAACGTATTCCGCCGTGAAACCGGGGTCTGTTCGCGGGTTCGCGGTCAGCGTCCGAGGCTCTGCCTTACGCAGGGCGCCTCTTCTACGGCCTAACGCCATCTCCCCGTCAGGAAAGCCCTATCCCGTTTACGGCGGACGGTGCGCTGTCGGGCAATGGGTCGGTCACTTTCTCGTTGGGATACGCAGCCATCTAATCGGAGAACATAAAATATGCACCAGTATGCATTGGTGGGTGATGTGGGTGGAACGAACGCCCGCCTGGCGCTTTGTCAGTTGGATGACGGAGCGATTTCACGCAGCAAACAGTATTCGGTCGACGATTTTCCCAGTCTGGAAGCGGTGATCAAA
Source organism: Lonsdalea britannica (assembly GCF_946477055.1). Taxonomy (GTDB): domain Bacteria; phylum Pseudomonadota; class Gammaproteobacteria; order Enterobacterales; family Enterobacteriaceae; genus Lonsdalea; species Lonsdalea britannica_A. Next base: position 15,305 of record NZ_CAMKXG010000036.1, read on the forward strand.
GCGTTTCTGTCCGAGCACAGCGAGCTGACGATCAAAAGCGGCTGTATCGCCATTGCCTGTCCGGTCGTGGACGACTGGGTGGCGATGACCAATCACTACTGGGCATTCTCTATTACCGAACTGCAACAGCAGCTGGGGTTCGACCGTCTGGACGTCATCAATGACTTCACGGCGGTCAGCATGGCGATCCCGGTGCTGCGGGAAGATGACGTGATCCAATTCGGCGGCGAGAGCGCCGAAGCGGGCAAACCCGTGGCGGTGTACGGCGCGGGAACGGGACTCGGCGTGGCGCACCTGCTGCCGGTGGCAGGCAAGTGGTTCAGCCTTCCCGGCGAGGGCGGCCATGTGGACTTCGCGCCGAACAGCGAGGAGGAAGACACGATTTTGTCCGTCCTGCGTCACGATATGGGCCATGTGTCGGCGGAGCGCGTGCTGTCCGGTCCGGGGCTGGTGAATATCTATCGCGCGGTGGTGAAGGCCGACGGCCGCATGCCGGAGGATCTGAGTCCCAAAGCGGTATCGGAACGAGCGCTGGCGGATGACTGTATCGACTGCCGTCGCGCATTATCGCTGTTTTGCGTCATGCTGGGGCGCTTCGGCGGCAATCTGGCGTTGACGATGGGCACGTTCGGCGGCGTCTATATCGCGGGCGGGATCGTGCCTCGGTTTATGGAGTTCTTCAGTCACTCCGGCTTCCGGGCGGCGTTCGAAGACAAGGGACGCTTCAAAGATTACCTCGCGCCCATCCCGGTCTTCATGATTTCTCATAAACAGCCCGGCCTGCTGGGCGCTGGCGCCTATCTGCGTCAGGAGTTGGGCTACACCCTCTGAAGCCCACTGGCGGCGATATCGGGGTCGCCCAACGTGCGGAAAGCCTCCGCCAGACGGGCGATGCCCGGCGCGATCCGCGCCTCATCGATGGCGTGAAAGCCTAATCGGAAAAAGTTGTCTGGCGCATTGGAACCCAAAAAATGCGCCTGTCCCGGTTCTATCAACACTCCCCTGTGCGCGGCCCGCCACGCCAGCTGATGCGTATCGACGCCCTCCGGCGCCTGTAGCCAAAACGCGTTGGCATGCTCGCTCCCGGCCATTCGGCGGCAGGCGGGCAGGCAGTGCTCCAACGCTTCATTCAATCTGTGCCACCGGCGCGCGGAGTCTTCACGATAGCGGTGAAGATAGGCCTCGTAATAGCCCTGCGCCAGAAAATGGGCCATCTGATGTTGAATCGTGGTCGGCGGGTGGCGATAGGACAGGCGACGCAGCGCCCGCAGCTCGTCAATCAGCTCGGCGGGCGCCACCAGAAATCCCAGCCGTAAGCCGGGGGACAGCGATTTGGACAGACTGCTGACGTAAATCACCCGGTTATGCACATCGCTGGCTTTCAGCGCGGCGCGCGGCTGTGGGTCTAGGTTGGTTTCCGAGTCGTAATCATCCTCGATAATGATCCGATCGTGCAGGCGCGCATACTCCAGCAGCGCGGTACGGCGCGCGTTGCTCATCCGAATGCCGGTGGGCGCCTGATGACTGGGCGTGACGTAAAAATAGTCGCACTCGGCGGAGGCGGCGTTCAACTGCAGGCCTTCGTGGTCCAGGGAATGTGGCACGATCTGCGCGCCCTGGAGCGCAAAGGTATTCACCGCCTCGCGAAAAATAGGATTTTCCACGGCGACGCGGGTGCCGGGGTTAAATAGCAGCTGCGACAGGAGCGAAAGCGCGTTCTGCGAGCCGAGCGTGATCAGGATTTCATCGGCTTGAGCGATGATGCCGCGCTTGGGCAAAATCCGTTGTCGAACCTGTTCAATCAGCAGCGGCACGTCCTGATCGATATGGTCATAGAGCCAGCGGTGGTCGCGATGCAGGCCGGTGATGCGGCGGGTGGTTTCACGCCACTGTTCGAGCGGAAACAGCTGGGTATTCGGCTGACCGTAGATAAACGGGAAGGGATAATCCATCCAGCGCGCCGGTTTCATAATGGCGAAGAAACCGCTTGGGCTGACGTTGAGTCGTTTGCCCCAGTCCGGCGGCTGCTGCGTTTCGTCAGGAGTCTTCTGCTGGCGGCGGATCTCGGCGAGCGTCTCGGGCTGGTGATAGTCCGGATGCAGAAAATAGCCGCTGCGGGGACGGCTGACCAGATAGCCGTCGTTCAGCAGACTTTCATACACCAGCGCCACGGTGTTGCGCGAAATGGCGAGCTGGTTCGATAACTTCCGACAAGACGGCAGCGACTCTTCCGCCGGGAATACGCCCGTCAGAATGGCATCTATCAGCTTTTCGCGCAGCTGCTCCTGCAGGCTCCGGCTGGCGACAAAATCGATGTGCAGACAGCGATCGATCATCCTGTGGTCCTCATGGGTCTAAACAGCCTCAGGATGAGAGTAGCAATATCTATACCGAATCGCTCGCGGCAACGGAGCCTGCCCGGAGTTAATCGATCACGACACGGCCGTGCAGCGGCTGAGGCGGACGATTGTTGTGATGATGCATGACGGCGCTAAAGCGCTGAATCTGCTGTTCGGAGACCGTTTGCGGATGTTTCAGCACCATCCAGCGCACGCCTTCGGTGCAAGGCGGGGTCGTCAGCGAACCGCTGTAGCGGTAGTAGCTCAGATTCTGCGGGAGCAGTTTACGCAGCTGAATATGGGCGGTCAGCGCGTTCTCGTGAGCAATCTCGGTCGGCATCTGCTGCCAGATTTTGTCCAGTTCCGGGTTGGGCGCGCCTATGCGATACATAACGGCGACGACAACCGCCTCGCCCTGAGCGTTGGTATGCACGAAGTGCCCTTCAAACGGGAAGGTTTTCCCATCAATTTGATTTTCACTCGGGGCGTGAAAATGAAACTGTTGCAGGGTAAACGTTTCGCCATCGACCGTTAAGGTGTCGCCTTTCTTATCTTCGACTTCGATCGTGTGACCGTTGTTAATGACGCGCAGGCTGTCTTCTTGACTGAAATGCAGCTGCAACGGTTTCTGGTGAGTATGCTGAACGGTGGTGATATTAATGGGCGATTGGTACATGCCGTCGCCGCAGGTATGGAAATCAGCGCCCCAATGAGCGGGATCGTGCTCCCCTTCATAAGACCAATGGGCATGTTCTGCGCTCAATACCGGGGATGAACAGGCCAGAAATAAGCTGGCTGTAAATAATGGGATATATTTCATTAACAACTTTAACCTTAATCAGAAATCTATGGGGCTAAATTATACTGCGTTGTTAATCATGGGGTTAGTGATAAATCCTCATTATTTATATGCCCTTGAACCAAGGGTTAAGCGCTCTGTGGGAAGGGGGGAATTGGATGGTGGATTCTGCATCAGGTAATATTTTTGGTCGCGCGTTATAGTTCTCTAGTTAAAGATTGTTATACGGAGCTCATCGCATAGCGGAAATCAAATAGTGGCTATAACTGTCTCTTATACACAT
>NZ_CAMKXG010000037.1 GCF_946477055.1 Lonsdalea britannica
GACGATCCGGTCGAGTTCTATATCGAACGCCTGAAGGAAGGGATCGCCACGTTGGCCAGCGCCTTCTGGCCGAAACGCGTCATTGTGCGACTCTCGGACTTCAAATCTAACGAATACGCCAATTTAGTCGGCGGCGAACGCTATGAGCCGGACGAAGAGAATCCCATGCTGGGATTCCGTGGCGCGGGCCGCTACGTGTCGCCTGACTTCCGTGACTGTTTTGCACTGGAGTGTGAAGCGGTCAAGCGCGTGCGCGATGTGATGGGACTGACCAACGTCGAGATCATGATCCCCTTCGTCCGTACCGTGGAACAGGCGGAAGCCGTGGTGGAGGAGCTGGCGGCTCAAGGGTTACGCCGAGGCGAAAAAGGATTGAAAATCATCATGATGTGCGAAATTCCGTCCAATGCCTTGCAAGCTGAAGCGTTCCTGCAGCACTTCGATGGATTCTCGATTGGTTCGAACGACATGACGCAGCTGACCTTGGGCTTGGATCGCGACTCCGGCGTGGTATCGGCGTTGTTCGATGAACGCAATGAGTCGGTAAAAATACTGCTGGCGATGGCGATCAAAGCCGCCAAAGCGCAGGGAAAATACGTCGGCATTTGTGGGCAGGGACCGTCAGATCACGAAGATTTTGCCGCATGGTTGATGGATCAGGGGATTGATAGCCTGTCATTAAATCCGGATACCGTGGTGCAAACCTGGCTGAGTCTGGCGGAAATTCGCTAACGAGAGTCAAACTGATGTAGCTGTGTCGATATCGCTCCGGTATCGTCGCGATAAAAAAACGCCCGCAGGCAACGTGGTTGTCGCGGGCGTTTTTTATGGCCGGAACGGCGGTATTTTGCTTGATGACCACGCATTATTAGCGAGCAAAAAAAAAGCCCATCACAGGGGATGGGCAAAGACTACACACAGCAATTCGTTACTGGCTCTGACGAGGAGGAAACCTCCGGACAGATGTTACTTCAACACTAGCTTCGACATTCATAGTATGAACTCGGGCTGAATTCGTCATTAAGAATCATCCTAATGGTTAATTGTTTTTTAACGATTTTTTTTAGTTACACAGTTCAGTTGCTGATATTTCCTTATAGGGAAGGATTTACGAAATGCCAGTGAAGTGGGTTAAATCGGAGTTATCCTAAATAGGTTAGTTTCTCTTAATTATTACTTATTCACCGAGGCCGAAAATGCCTCGGTGAATTTCGTCAGACAGGAGGCGACGGTGGGTTATAACCGGGTGCTTTTAGGATCGACATGCACGTCGGACATTGACGGCGGTTCCGGGGTATCCTGCATCCAGGCGGAGAGCAAACGATAAGACACCGCCAACACGACCGGGCCAATGAAGAGCCCAATCATGCCGAACGCCAGCAGGCCGCCGATGACGCCGGACAGGATCAGCAGCAGCGGCAAATCGGCGCCCATCCGAATCAATATGGGTCTAATGACGTTATCCAGCGTGGCGACAACGCCGCTCCAAACCAGCAGCACGGTGCCCCACGTGGTGTCGCCCGTCCAGTACAGCCAAATGATGGCGGGGATCAGAACAGGCAACGGACCGAGCTGGGCGACGCAGCACAGGAACATCAGCACGGTAAGCAGCGTCGTGTAGGGGATGCCAGCGATAGTCAGGCCTATTCCGCCGAGCACGGATTGCACGATCGCCGTCACGACGACGCCCAGCGCCACGGCGCGGATGGCCTGCGCGGCCAGGATCACCGCCGCATCGCCGCGCTCTTGTCCTAACCGTATGGCCAGTCGACGTACGCCGTAGGCCACCTGATCGCCTTTGCTATACAGCAATACGCTGAACAGCACCATCAGGGCGCAATGCATCAGGAAGCGACCGACGTGTGCTGCCTGCGCCACCACCCAGGTCGCGGTTTTCCCGACATAAGGTTGAACCTTTGACATCAGGGCGCTGCCGCCGCTGTGGATCAGCGTCTGCCAGCTGCTATACAGTTTTTCACCGACCATCGGAACGGACTTCAGCCATTCCAGCGTAGGCGGCGCCATGTGCTCCTGAGAAGAAGCCCAGCCGATTAACGTCGAAGAGTTATCGATAACGCTGCTGACCAGAATAGACGTGGGGATGACAAAGAGCAGAACCAGGAGCAGCGTCATGGCGACGACCGCCAGCGAACGACGACCCCAGAGCAGTTTCTGCAGGCGTATCAACAGCGGCCAGGTGGCGATGACCACCATGCTCGCCCAGGCAAAGCCCAGAATAAAAGGCTGAATAACCCAAAAGCAGGCAATGATCATTATGGCAATGAACAAGAGCGTGAATAGCATTGTAGCAAGGTCGAAACGCGGTGACTGAGAGTGTTCCATCAACGAATATTACCTCTGTGAGCGAATGTCTTATCGACTGACGTTAGGCCTTGTCAGCGGGAACGATAATAGCGGTAAAAAAGCTAACATGCTGCATTTACTGTGGCTGGGGCGTTCAGTCATGATCGTACGGCCCGCGCCGAAGAGGAGGTGTTCCCCTTAAGTTTTTATCGTTACGGAGGCGCGCCCCGGCATGAAATGTGATAAAACAAAAATTGTGCGGCGCCGGGAAATGAAGCGCCATGCGTATAATTCTATCACTGTTTTTGCAAACACTATTCTACAGACAGGGTCAACCATAATGATCCCACAGATCACTCAGGCACCAGGCCTCGTTCAGCCGGTGCTCGACTTTTTGGAAGCATTAAAACAACACGGATTCACGGGCGATACCGCCACCCACTACGCAGACCGCCTGACTATGGCGACTGACAACAGCATTTACCAACTGTTGCCGGATGCCGTGGTTTTCCCCCGCTCTACCGCCGATGTCGCGTTGTTGGCGAGGCTGGCGGGCGAAACGGAATTCTCCTCTATCACCTTCACCCCGCGCGGCGGCGGCACCGGCACCAACGGACAGGCTCTGAACCGGGGTATCGTGGTGGATATGTCGCGCTACATGAACCGGATTCTTGAGATCAATCCCGAGCAGGGGTGGGTGCGCGTCGAAGCTGGCGTCATTAAAGATCAGCTCAATCAGTATCTCAAACCGTACGGCTATTTCTTTGCGCCGGAGCTGTCCACCAGCAACCGCGCGACGTTGGGCGGGATGATTAATACGGACGCCTCCGGGCAGGGTTCCCTGATGTATGGCAAAACGTCTGACCACGTTTTGGGCGTTAGGGCCGTGCTGTTAGGCGGGGAGATGTTGGACACGCAGGCCATGCCGGTCACCTTGGCCGAGCAACTGGCCGAGGAGCCGTCGCCGGTCGGGCGGATATACCACACCGTTCTTAACCGTTGCCGCGAACAGCGCTCGCTGATTGTCGACAAGTTTCCCAAGCTGAATCGATTCCTGACCGGATACGATCTCCGCCATGTGTTCAGCGATGATTTGCAGACCTTCGACCTCACGCGCATTTTGACCGGCTCGGAAGGCTCTCTGGCCTTCATTACCGAAGCCAAGCTGGATATTACGCGGCTGCCGAAAATCCGTCGGCTGGTGAACGTGAAGTACGACTCGTTCGACTCCGCGCTGCGCAACGCGCCTTTTATGGTGGAAGCGAAGGCCTTGTCCGTAGAAACGGTCGACTCCAAGGTACTGAATCTGGCGCGCGAGGACATTGTCTGGCATTCCGTCAGCGAACTGATCACCGATGTCCCCGGGCAGGAAATGCTGGGGCTGAATATCGTTGAGTTTGCCGGAGACGATGAAGCCCTGATCGATGAGCGCATTGGGTCGCTGTGTCAGCGGCTCGACGCTTTACTGGCGAAGCGTGAAGAGGGCGTCATCGGGTATCAGCTGTGTCACGATCTGGCGGGTATCGAGCGGATCTACGGCATGCGAAAAAAAGCAGTTGGTCTGCTGGGCAACAGCAAAGGGCAGGCCAAGCCGATCCCGTTCGCCGAGGATACCTGCGTGCCGCCCCAGCATCTGGCGGACTATATCGCCGAGTTCCGGGCGCTATTGGACAGCCATAAGCTGAGCTACGGCATGTTCGGCCATGTGGACGCGGGCGTGCTACATGTTCGTCCTGCGCTGGATATGTGCGATCCACAGCAAGAGATGTTGATGAAACAGCTCTCAGATCAGATTGTGGCGTTGACCGCCAAATACGGCGGGCTGCTCTGGGGAGAGCACGGCAAAGGCTTTCGCGCCGAGTACAGCCCGGCCTTTTTCGGCCCTGAACTGTATGAAGAACTGCGCCGTGTTAAAACCGCTTTCGACCCACACAACCGCCTCAATCCGGGAAAAATTTGCGCGCCGATGGATGTCGATACGCCGATGATGAAGGTCGATGCGGTCAAACGTGGCACCTATGATCGCCGCATTCCGCTGGCGGTGCGCACCTCTTTCCGCGGTGCGATGGAGTGTAACGGCAACGGTCTGTGCTTCAACTTCGATGCGCGCAGCCCGATGTGTCCGTCAATGAAGGTGACCGGTAATCGGATTCATTCGCCCAAAGGCCGCGCTTCGCTGGTGCGTGAGTGGCTACGGCTGTTGGCGGAGCAGGGCGTGGATCCGCTGGCGCTGGAAAACCGTTTGCCGGAGCAACGCATCAGCTTCCGTACGCTGGTGCAGAAGACGCGCAACAGCTGGCAGGCGCGTCAGGGTCACTATGATTTTTCGCACGAAGTGAAAGAGGCTATGTCCGGTTGTCTGGCCTGTAAGGCCTGCTCGACGCAGTGTCCGATCAAGATCGACGTGCCGAGCTTCCGTTCGCGTTTCTTGCAGCTGTATCACACGCGCTATCTGCGTCCGGCGCGCGACTATCTGGTCGCGGGCGTAGAGAGCTATGCGCCGCTGATGGCGAAAGCGCCGAAAACGTTTAACTTTTTCCTTAAACAGCCGTGGGTCGGCGACCTCAGCCGTAAATTGATCGGCATGGTCGATCTGCCGCTGCTGTCTTCCCCCTCATTGAGTCAACAGTTCGCGGGGCATCCGGCGATGACGACCACGCTGGAACAGTTGGAACAGCTTTCCCCGCAGGCGCGCGCCGACTATGTGCTGATTGTGCAGGACCCGTTCACCAGTTATTACGATGCCAAAGTGGTGGCGGATTTCGTCAAGCTGGTCGAAAAGCTGCATTTCAAACCGGTGCTGGTGCCGTTTTCGCCCAACGGTAAGGCGCAGCACATCAAAGGATTCCTGACCCGCTTTGCCCGCACGGCGCGTAAAACCTCGGACTTCCTTAACCGCGTGGCGGATCTCGGACTGCCGATGGTCGGCGTCGATCCGGCGTTGGTGCTGTGCTACCGCGACGAATATCGCGAAGCGCTGGGCGACCAACGCGGCGACTTCAAGGTACAGCTGGTGCATGAGTGGCTGGTGAACGCGTTGCCAGAAGGCACGGACCGAGATCAGGCAGGCGAGCCGTGGTACCTGTTCGGTCACTGTACGGAAGCCACCGCGCTGCCGACGAGCACCCAGCAGTGGAGCCGCATCTTCGCGCGCTTCGGCGCCAAATTGGAAAACGTCAGCGTCGGCTGCTGCGGGATGGCGGGAACCTATGGCCACGAAGCGCCTAACCTGGATAACTCCAAAAAGATTTATGCGCTCTCCTGGCAGCCAGCGTTGGAAAAACTGCCGCAACAGCGTTGTCTGACGACGGGATACTCCTGCCGCAGCCAGGTGAAACGGATTGAAGGGCAGCCCTTCAAGCACCCCTTACAGGCGTTGCTGGAGCTCGTGTGATGTTGTGGAAACGAGAGTGCGATCTGGAACAGCTCAATCAGCGGGCGGCCCACTGCATGGTGGGTCATCTCGGTATCCGGTTTACCCGCATTACCGATGATACGCTGGAAGGCGTGATGCCGGTTGATAAACGGACGCGACAACCCTTTGGCCGACTGCACGGCGGGGCGTCCGTGACGCTGGCGGAATCATTGGGGTCCGTCGCGGGCTATTTGTGTTCGCAGGACGACCAGCAGGTGGTGGGGGTGGAAATTAACGCCAATCACCTGCGGGGCGTCGGCGAAGGCGAGGTTCGTGGCGTCTGCCGGGCGTTGCATGTCGGTAAACGCCATCAGGTGTGGCAAATCGACATCTACGATCCCGATGATCGCCTGTGCTGCACGTCGCGCTTGACGACGGCGGTCATCACACCCGATGGGTGAGGCGCTGCGTTCGTCCTAGGGCATAAACGCGACGCGCTTCGCGAAGTCGGCCTGAAACGCAGTGACTTTTTGCCAGCAGCCTTGCTGGCTGAATTGATTGCAGATCAGCTGTAGCGTCTGTCGGCCGAAATGATAGCTCTGCAGTCGGCACAGATGACAGCGTTGCGGGTTGTTGATCTCTCGAATGAGCCGGTGATGCATTTTGATTAGCGTCAGCAGATAGCTGTCGTCATCGCCGTAACGCTGGCTCAGTTCCACCATCCTCATACCGGACAGGTAATAACCTCGAATATGGGTGATATTGCTGTCGGGATTATCCAGATTCACTTCTGCCATATACATTTCCATCGTGGCGTCACGCAGTGACGCACGGTAGTCATCGATATGGGATTGCAGCCAGGCATTGAAAGGAAACATGGGGTCAATCCTTTGTTAAATGATAATCGTTATCATATTTTCCCTCAAAGTGACATGCAATGGTTGAGAAGTAAATAGCAGCAAAAAGCTAAAAATAGGGGGAAAATAGTGGCTGATTCCTCCTGTTTATAAAATAGGTTTCAGCGATAGATGTTATACTAATGATAATAAAATGTTGAATAATCCATCGGCGCGACCACATTGACTTCAATTATTGTTGTTTTATTTCATATGGTTAGAATAAACGGCGCCCCGTAAATCGCCCCCGAACGTATTCGGGGAGGTTAAAAAAACCGAGATTTTACGTCGCGGTGCCGTATAGCCCTAGAAATCACGAGGTTGAAGCCCCCTCACTATTATCACTACCATTAGGGCAGATCCGCTAAAAGCGGAAAATTTGGAGAGACGAGGTAATTCCCATGCAATCGCAAAATGTAGAGACTTTTTCACTGGACGAAAATGTCTGGCAGGGACTCACGCTGACTGAAAGTGCAGCGGCCCATATTGTACGACTCATGCAACAGGATTCCGAAGTGCAGGGACTACGACTGAGCGTGAAACAGTCGGGATGCGCGGGCTTCGGCTACGTGTTGGATATGGTCAAACAGCCTGATGCTGACGAGCAAGTGTTTCAGCGCGACGGCGCCCGTCTTTACGTTCCTCTCAAGGCAATGCCTTTTATCGACGGCACTGAAGTGGACTACGTCCATGAAGGGTTGAATCAGGTGTTTAAATTTAACAACCCCAAAGCTCAACACGCCTGCGGGTGTGGTGAGAGCTTTGGGCTCTAAGCGGCGACACTATTATGGCGCGTAGTAACGTAGATGTATCCGATGATGTACAGATCTGGCTCGGCGACGGCCGCTATAAAGAGGGCTTCTTCACCGAACTGGCGACGGATGAGCTGGCCAGAGGGATTAATGAACAAGTGGTGCGGGCGATTTCCGCCAAGCGTAACGAACCCGAATGGATGCTTGAGTTCCGTCTCAACGCTTTCCGCGCGTGGCTGGAAATGGAAGAACCGCACTGGCTGAAGGCGCATTACGACAAGCTTGATTATCAGGACTACAGCTATTATTCCGCGCCATCCTGCGGGCAGTGCGACGACACCTGCGGATCGCAGCCCGGCGCGGTGCAGCAGTCCGGTGAAGACGGCGCCAGCACGTTGCATGAACAGAACTACCTGACGACCGAAGTCGAAAAGGCGTTTGATCAGCTCGGCGTGCCGGTGCGCGAAGGCAAAAAAGTGGCCGTCGATGCTATCTTCGATTCTGTCTCCGTCGCCACCACCTATCGTCATGAGCTGGCGAAACACGGCGTGATTTTCTGCTCATTCAGCGAAGCGATTCAGGAACACCCGGATCTGGTGCGTAAATATCTGGGCACCGTCGTGCCGTCCAACGACAACTTCTTTGCCGCGTTGAACGCCGCTGTGGCTTCCGACGGCACGTTCGTCTACATCCCGAAAGGGGTGCGCTGTCCGATGGAGCTGTCAACCTACTTCCGTATCAACGCGGCGAAAACCGGTCAGTTTGAACGTACGATCCTGATCGCGGACGACGATAGCTACGTCAGTTACATCGAAGGGTGTTCCGCTCCGGTGCGTGACAGCTATCAGCTGCATGCCGCTGTCGTAGAGGTGATCATCAACAATCGTGCGGAAGTGAAGTATTCCACCGTGCAGAACTGGTTCGCGGGTAAAGACAGCGAAGGCGGGATTTTGAACTTTGTGACCAAGCGCGCGCTGTGTGCCGGGGAAAGTTCAAAAATGTCCTGGACGCAGTCTGAGACCGGCTCCGCCATCACCTGGAAATACCCGAGCGTGGTGTTGCGTGGTGACAACTCGGTCGGTGAGTTCTTCTCTGTGGCGCTGACCAGCGGTCATCAGCAGGCCGACACCGGCACCAAGATGATCCACATCGGGAAAAACACCCGCTCCACCATTATCTCGAAAGGGATTTCGGCGGGCAGCAGCGAGAACACCTATCGCGGACTGGTGAAGATCATGCCGACCGCGACCAATGCTCGTAACTTTACCCAGTGCGACTCGATGCTGATCGGTAGCGAATGCGGCGCGCACACGTTCCCGTACGTTGAAGTGAAAAATAATACGGCACAGCTGGAGCATGAGGCGACCACGTCTCGAATTGGTGAAGACCAGCTGTTCTACTGTTTGCAACGTGGTATCAGCGAAGATGATGCTATTTCAATGATTGTTAACGGTTTCTGTAAAGATGTCTTCTCCGAACTGCCGCTGGAGTTTGCGGTGGAAGCCCAGAAGCTGCTGGCCATCAGCCTTGAGCATAGCGTGGGCTAACCGCTGTAAAAGTGACAATGTCACCTATTTAACACACGCACTCCGGTGCCTATAAGACGAGCGCCTGCGGCAAAGGCGTCTGAAGGATAAAGTATGTTGAATATTGAAAATTTAAGAGTCAGTGTCGAAGAAAAAGAAATTATCAAAGGGCTGAATCTTCAAATCAAACCTGGCGAAGTCCATGCCATCATGGGGCCGAACGGCTCCGGTAAAAGCACGCTGTCCGCGACGTTGGCCGGACGCGAAGACTACGAAGTGACGTCCGGTTCTGTCACGTTCAAAGGCAAAGATTTGCTGGAGCTGGCGCCGGAAGATCGTGCAGGCGAAGGCATTTTCATGGCGTTCCAGTACCCGGTCGAAATCCCGGGCGTCAGCAACCAATTCTTTTTACAGACCGCAGTTAATGCCGTTCGCCAGTATCGTCAGCAGGAACCGCTGGATCGCTTTGACTTCGAAGACTTCATCGAAGAAAAGATCAAACTGCTGAATATGCCAGCCGACCTGCTGACCCGTTCGGTCAACGTGGGTTTCTCCGGCGGCGAGAAAAAACGTAACGATATCCTGCAGATGGCCGCGCTGGAACCCGACCTGTGCATCCTGGATGAAACCGACTCCGGTCTGGATATCGATGCGCTGAAAATCGTGTCCAACGGCGTCAACACGCTGCGTAACGAAAAGCGTTCGTTCATCATCGTCACCCACTACCAGCGTATTCTGGACTACATCAAGCCGGACTTTGTTCACGTGCTGTATCAGGGCCGAATTGTGAAATCCGGCGACTTCACTTTGGTTAAACAGTTGGAGGAGCAGGGCTATGGCTGGCTTACCGACCAACAGTAATACGAAAGAGACGCAGGCGCTGCAGCAGTGGCAGCGGTTGTTCGACAGCGTCGATGCTCGCTCCGAAGAGGCGGGTAAACACTGGCAGCAGGTGCTGCAGCTGGGCGTACCGAATCGTCGTCAGGAGCACTGGAAATATACGCCGCTGGACGGCCTGCTCGGTCACGAGTTCACCGAACCCGCAGCGCGAACGGTCGATGTGGCACAGCGCGATGCGTTGTCACTACCGCTCGATGCCTGGCGGTTGGTGTTCGTCGACGGCCGCCTGAGTCCCGAACTCAGCGACGCCGACTGGGGGCCTTATCAGGTGGAAGTGGCGGCGTCCTCTGCGTCACTGCCGCTGGCCGCGCCTATCCAGCCGGATGTCTTCTTGCACCTGACGGAAAGTCTGGCCGCCGAGCGGATGCAGATCCGCCTCGCCGCTGGCGTACAGGCTGAAAAGCCGTTGTATTTGCTGCATATCAGCTCTGGCGACGGCGCGATGTTGAACACGGTTCATCATCGCCACGATCTGCAGGTTGGCGCCAACGCCGCCGCCACGGTGATCGAACACTATGTCAGTCTGGATGAGGCCGCGCATTTCAGCGGTGCTCGTTTGACTGTGGACGCGGGTGAAAACAGCGACGTCACGCACTATAAGCTGGCGTTTGAAGCGGCCGCAGGCTACCACTTTGCGCACAATGATGTGCGGATGGCGCGCTCGGCGCGTGTCTCCAGCCACAGCTTCTTGCTGGGGGCGGGGCTGACCCGTCATCAGACCAGCGCGCAGATGAACGGCGAAGGGGCTAACCTGACCATCAATAGCCTGATCTTGCCGCGCGGCAGCGAAGTGTGCGACACGCGGACCTATCTGGAACACAATCAGGGCCACGGCGAAAGCCGTCAGCTGCATAAAACGATCGTGCGCGATCGCGCGAAGGCCGTGTTCAATGGCATGATCAAGGTTGCCCCGCATGCGCTGAAAACCGACGGTAAGATGACCAACAATAACCTGTTGCTGGGGCGTCTGTCGGAAGTGGACACCAAGCCGCAGCTGGAAATCTATGCTGACGATGTCAAATGTAGCCACGGCGCAACGGTTGGCCGTATCGACGACGAACAGCTGTTTTACCTGCGCGCTCGCGGCATCAGCGGCGAAGACGCGCAGCAAATGATTATCTTCGCTTTTGCCGCCGAACTGACGGAAGCGATCTCTGACGACGCCCTGCGCGACGTCGTGATCAAACGCATAGCGGAACGCCTGATTGGCGCCGCGGGAGGTCAGCAATGAGTGATTACCCGATAGAACGCGTCCGGGCGGATTTCCCCATCCTGAAACAGGAAGTCAACGGCCAGTCGCTGGTCTATCTGGACAGCGCGGCCAGTTCGCAAAAGCCGCAGGCGGTCATTGACCGTGAGCTGAATTTTTATCAGAACGAGTATGCCGCGGTACACCGCGGCATTCACACGTTAAGCGCTCAGGCGACGACCGCGATGGAAGACGTCCGTACGCTGACGGCATCATTCCTCAACGCCGAGTCTGCGGAAGAGATCGTCTTCGTCCGCGGGACGACGGAAGCCATCAATCTGGTCGCCAACAGCTACGGGCGGACCTTCATGCAGCCCGGCGACAACGTGGTGATCACCGGCATGGAACACCATGCCAACATCGTTCCGTGGCAGATGCTGGCGCAAACTCACGGTATCGAAATTCGCGTTCTGCCGCTGACGGCCGACGGCGAGCTCGATGTCGTCTTGCTGCCGACGTTGTTGGATGAACGTACGCGACTAGTCTCGGTTGCGCACATTTCGAACGTGCTGGGAACCGTCAACCCGGTGCAGGATATCGTTCGTCTGGCGCACAGCGTCGGCGCGAAGGTGCTGCTGGACGGGGCGCAGGCCATCATGCATGAGCCTGTCGATGTGCAGGCGTTGAACTGTGACTTTTACGCGTTCTCCGGCCATAAAATCTATGGACCTTCGGGGATCGGCGTATTGTATGCCAAGCATGCGTTGCTACAGGCTATGCCGCCGTGGGAAGGCGGAGGCTCGATGATCCGCGAGGTCAGTCTTACCAAAGGTACGACCTACGCCGATGCGCCCTGGCGTTTCGAAGCTGGCTCTCCCAATACCGCCGGTATTATGGGGTTGGGTGCCGCGTTGGATTACGTCTCGGCGATTGGGCGCGAAGCGATCCACCGCTACGAAACCGACCTGATGCAATATGCGGTGTCCGCGCTCAAGACGGTGCCGACGATCGTCATGTACGGTCCGGAACAGCGCCAGGGCGTGATTGCCTTCAACCTCGGTCAGCATCACGCCTACGATGTGGGGAGTTTCCTGGATCAGTACGGCATCGCCATTCGTACCGGCCACCACTGCGCCATGCCGTTAATGGAACACTACGGTGTTTCCAGCATGTGCCGTGCATCTCTGGCCGTTTACACGCAGCGTGAAGATATCGACCGGCTGGTCGCCGGGCTACAACGTATTCATGGTTTATTAGGCGGTTAAGTTAACCGCGGAGGATATTATGGCAAGTCTGCCGGAGCCGCAGAAACTGGTACGCAATTTCTCTCGCTGTCACAACTGGGAAGAAAAGTATCTTTACATCATGGAGCTGGGAGCCCGTCTGGAGCCGCTGAGCGACGATCTGCGACAGGAGGACAACCGTGTTAATGGCTGTCAGAGTCAGGTCTGGATCGTGGTGACGCTGGATGAACAGGGACGCGTTGTGTTGCAGGGCGACAGCGACGCGGCGATTGTCAAAGGCCTTATCGCCGTCGTTTTCAGCCTGTATCAGCAGATGACGCCGCAAGACATCGTTGCGCTGGATGTTCGACCGTTTTTCCAGGAACTGGCGTTGACCCAGCACCTGACCCCTTCGCGTTCGCAAGGGCTGGAAGCGATGCTGCGCGCGATCCGCAGCCGGGCTGCCGAGCTGGCCTGATCGCTTTCTTCCGGGCGGCGTTGGCACTGCGCTGACGCCGTTCTCTCCTGACTCCCTGCATGCTTTCAGAGTTCGCCCGTGGATCTGCGGGAGATCTGCTCTTATTCTTAATATTCGCTTTGCAACAAACTGAATGTTAAACAATTCAATTCAAAATAGTCCGACAAGCGATCTATGGGGCTGTACGGGCATTTTCGCTACAACCTCATGGGTCACAATATTCAAGCCGCAAGAATAGGGAACTGATGATGAAACGCGCGTTGACGTTAATGGGGCTGCTTCTGGCGTCGTATATCGGCGGCATGCCAGCGGGGCAAGCGACGGAATATCCGCTGCCGCCGCCGGATAGCCGTCTAATCGGTGAAAACACGACCTATGTGGTTCCACACGATGGTCGTTCTCTGGAGGCGATTGCCTCTGATTACAAGATAGGTCTGTTAGGGATGTTGGAAGCGAATCCCGGTACCGATCCTTATCTCCCCAAGCCTGACACCACGCTCACCATCCCCACCCAAATCCTGCTGCCGGATACCCCGCGCGAGGGCATCGTCATCAACCTGGCTGAGTTGCGGATGTTCTATTATCCCAAAGGTCAAAATACGGTGATCGTTTATCCTATTGGTATCGGTCAACTGGGGCGAAACACGCCGGTCATGACCACGACCATTATCTCCAAACACCCGAATCCGACCTGGACGCCGACGCCGAATATCCGCAAGCACTATAAAGAGCAGGGCATCGACCTGCCTGCCGTCGTTCCTGCGGGACCGGATAACCCGATGGGGCTGTTTGCGATGCGTATGGCGAAGAGCGGCGGTGTTTACCTGATTCACGGCACCAATGCGAATTTTGGCATCGGCATGCGTGTCAGCTCCGGCTGTATTCGTTTGCGGGCGGATGATATTGAAGCCCTATTCAATGCGGTAGAGCCGGGAACGCGGGTACAGGTGGTCAACGAACCGATAAAAGTCGCCGTAGAACCTGATGGAAAACGCTATATCGAAGTTCACCAGCCGTTGTCTCGTACTGATAAAGATGACCCGCAGACGATGCCCATTGCGCTTAGCAAGAAAGTGAAAGGCTTCATCAATAATGAAGAGACAAACAAAGCGGTTGTCGATAGCGCCATTGTGCGTCGTTCTGGCATGCCCGTGTTGGTGAATACAGGTCAACCGATTCCGGCTCAGCAGACAGCCGAAGAAGCCGCCGCGCCAGTGACGAGTGTAAACGCTTCAGCGTCACAGCAGCCGTAACAGCATCGGCAGGCATTGTTGGCTAACAGAAAGTGACGTCGTCGGAACAGGCAGAATATCTCAGGACGTAGGGGTTCTGGCGGCGTTAAGCAGAGCAGGGTGTGCCGAGAAATAAGCGGCAGCGAGGTTTATTTCAGACAAAAAAATGGCGCACAATGTGCGCCATTTTTCATTTCACAGATTCGATTACTTTTTGTAAGTGCGAACCTGGTTATCCAGACGCTGGTTAGCACGAGCTGCGTCATCTTTAGCAGCCTGTACGTCAGAGCGGATTGCGGTTACATCGTTGGACAGCTGATCAACTTTGCTGTTCAGAGTCTGAACGTCAGAAGACAGTTGATCGATTTTAGCATTGCTAGAACAGCCAGCCAGCAGAGTAGAACCCAGAATTACCGCGCCCAGTACCAGTTTAGTACGATTCATTATTAATACCCTCTAATTGAGTTAATCTCCATGTAGCGATACAAGTATTACACAAACTTTTTTCTAATGAGAATAAATTTTTGATGAGAACACGCTTAATTTGGATTGTTCGCTCAAAGAAGCAGCGCCTTTTATTTTGGAGACAAAAAAAGTAAGGAAAACAGGCGAGTTTTATCAGATTACTCTGAATAAGTGTTAACTGATATGTCTTTTTAGCATAACTGACTGGAAGGACCTCTGCCTGAATCGCAGAGAAAAGTAAAATAAAGTCCCCCATAAAAAAAGCGCCCCGAGGGGCGCTTTGATCTTTATCGAATGACTTTTCGCCGTGGCGTATTACAGACGATGTACGGAAGCAGTGTTGGTGGTGCCGCTCGGTACCAGAGCGCCAGAAACCATAACCACTACGTCGCCAGCTTTGGCAAAACCGCTTTCCAGCGCGGCGTCTTTACCAATGCGGTAGAAGTCGTCGGTAGAAGCGATTTCTTTCACTACCAGCGTTTCTACGCCTTTGGTCAGAATCAGCTGACGAGCGGTCACTTCATTGGTGGTCAGCGCCAGAATGCGTGCATCCGGGAAGTATTTACGGATGGACTTGGCGGATTTACCACCGCTGGTGGCTACAACGATCAGCGGAGCTTCCAGTTTTTCTGCAGTTTCAACCGCACCGCGGCAGACGGCTTCAGTGATGCGCAGGCGACCTGTGTTGGCAGCGCGTTCCAGACGCGGTTTCATCACTTTGTCAGTACGTTCGCAGATGGTGGCCATGATGCTAACGGCTTCCAGCGGGTATTTACCCTTGGCGCTTTCGCCAGACAGCATAACGGCGTCGGTGCCGTCGATGATGGCGTTGGCAACGTCACCGGCTTCCGCACGGGTCGGACGCGGGTTTTTGATCATGGAATCCAGCATCTGAGTCGCGGTGATAACGACTTTACGCGCCTGGTTACATTTTTCGATCATCATTTTCTGAGCGAAGATCACTTCTTCAACCGGGATTTCTACGCCCAGGTCGCCACGAGCAACCATGATGCCGTCGGACGCTTCCAGGATTTCGTCGAAGTTGTTCAGACCTTCCTGGTTTTCGATTTTGGAGATGATCTGAATGTGTTCGCCGCCGTGCTGTTTCAGGTGAGCGCGGATGTCTTCAACGTCAGAACGTTTACGGATAAAGGAAGCGGCAACGAAATCCACACCCTGTTCGCAACCGAAGATCAGGTCGCGTTTGTCTTTTTCTGCCAGAGCCGGCAGCTGGATGGAAACGCCCGGCAGGTTAACGCCTTTGTTTTCGCCCAGGTCGCCGTTGTTCAGTACTTTACACACGACTTCAGCACCGTTGATGGCAGTCACTTCCATACCGATCAGACCATCGTCTACCAGTACCGTGTTACCGACGCTCAGGTCTTCCGGGAATCCAGCATAGGTAACTGCTACGCGATCTTTGTTACCGATGACGCTCTGGTCGGTCGTGAAGGTGAAGGACTGGCCGGCAGACAGAGAAACGTCAGCGCCGTTTTCCAGCTTCATGGTACGGATTTCTGGGCCTTTGGTGTCCAGCAGGATAGCGGCTTTCTGCCCGGTTTTCTGCATGATAGCGCGCAGGTTCGTGATGCGTTGACCGTGTTCGGCGTAGTCACCGTGAGAAAAGTTCAGGCGCATAACGTTCATGCCTGCGTTCAACAGCTTGGCCAGCATTTCCTCGGACTCAGTTTTAGGGCCGATAGTACAAACGATTTTGGTCTTTTTCATAACGGTTAATTTCTACAAGTTGTGATGGATAAAAATGGGAACCGGTGGTTATGGATGCTAACCCCCGATAGGGATTGGCTGAAAAAAGGGACAGAACGCGTTGAGTGCAGATAGTGACAGCAACCGAAATTTTGAAGGCACTCATGGTCAGATATCATCCTAAAAGAGTGGATGAAACGAGGTAATACCGTTTTAAAACTTGTTATTAATCTTGGCACGGTAGTTTGCTGAAACCATTCAATAAGACAACGCCCGTATTATAGTTGCTGAGTGATGAGAAACAAGCGGTGAGGCAGTATGATAACCTATATTTTAGTGCGTTTACGCAAAAAAATAGGCGATTTTTCATTTTTGCGCGATGGCGTTGCGCAATCTCTCTGCAGTCATTTTGTCTGGCAGATAAAAATAATGCAATGTAATGATTCCACGCCATTTTTCGCTATGCCTCACGACCTTAAAGAAAACAATGTGTAATTTTTGAACCTTTGTGTCGATCTCCGTCACGTTTCTTTGCCATGCGTATTGAGAGAGTCTGAGGGGAGGTTGATGATGGGCACCAGGGTTGTTACTGCTCACGGCAGGCAAGACCAGATGTTCGCGGTTAAAAGAGCGGATGTCTGGTCTTTTTGTTTCCAGGGTTCGTAAAAATGAAAATAGCCAAAATACTCAATAATAATGTCGTGACCGTCTTGGATGAACACCATAACGAACAGGTTGTGATGGGGCGAGGGCTAGGTTTCAAAAAGCAGATTGGCGATCGCCTTGATGACGCGCTGATTGAAAAAGTCTTCGAACTGCGCAGCAGCGAACTCACTTCGCGCCTGAGCGAAATTTTGCAGGGGATACCGCTGGAGGTGTTTACGACCGCGGACAAAATCATCGCGTTAGCGCGGGAGCAGCTCCCGGGCAAGTTGCAAAACAGCATCTATGTCTCGTTGACCGATCACTGTCATTTCGCCATTGAACGCCATCGGCAGGGCGTCGATATTCGCAACGTTTTGCTCTGGGAAATCAAACGGCTGTATCAGAAAGAGTTTGCGGTAGGGCTGGAGGCGCTGGAGATCATTCACCGCCGACTCGGCGTCCGTTTGCCCGAGGACGAAGCGGGGTTTATCGCGCTGCATCTGGTCAATGCGCAGCTCGACAGCCAAATGCCGGAGGTGATCCACATCACCAAGGTCATGCAGGAGATACTGAATATCGTTAAATATCACCTGGATGTGGACTACAACGAGCAGGCGCTCAGCTATCACCGGTTTGTTACGCATCTCAAATTTTTTGCGCAACGACTCGTCGGGCATGACTCGGTCTCCAATGATGACGAATCCTTGCACGACGTGGTGAAGGAGAAGTATGCCCAGTCCTATGCCTGCGCAGAGAAAATCCAGACGCACATTCATCGGCAATACGATTACTTTCTGACGAAAGAGGAGCTGATGTTCCTGACCATTCATATCGAAAGAGTGCGTGCGGATATTTCCGGACAAGAGCCGGAGGCGTGATAAATTAAAAGAGTGTTGTGCGTCACAAATTAATTGTCAGCTAATTAAAGTCGCTTGCCGCGATGATGAAAACGCCGCAAGCTGATACTCAAAATCTGGATTGTTACTGCATTTGCCATTAGGCAGTGCAGGCGAAACCTGAATCGCTTCCTGAGCCGTCATGAGACCGCCGGGGAAGTGATTCAGGTTTTTTTTCGTCTTAAAAACAGCCTCGCCAGTAATGTCGGATGTTATCTGGCTGTGACCTCGTACTAAGGAATGTCCTATGGAATATAAGATGTTAGCCAGTGAGATCATTGAGGGTGTAGGCGGCCGGGACAACATCAACAGTGTCCTGCATTGCGCCACTCGCCTGCGTTTCAAACTCAAGGACAGCGCTAAAGCCGATGCCGCCACGCTGAAAAACAATCCCGGCGTGATTATGGTGGTGGAAAGCGGCGGTCAGTTTCAGGTCGTGATCGGGAATCACGTCAGCGACGTTTATCGTGACGTCGTGGCTGCGGCGGGGATGGAAAACAGCGACAACGCCGACTCGCCGCAGGAGAACCCATCAGACAGTCTGTTTTCCCGTTTCATTGACATCATCGCGGGCATCTTCACGCCGTTCATCGGTGTCATGGCGGCGTCAGGAATACTCAAAGGTCTGTTGGCCTTATGTCAGGCGCTGGGGTGGTTGAACGAAAGTCACGGCACGTATCAAATCTTGTTTGCGGCCAGCGATGCGCTGTTTTATTTCTTCCCGGTGATTCTGGGTTATACCGCGGGTAAAAAATTTGGCGGCAATCCGTTCACGACGATGGTCATCGGCGGAACGCTGGTGCATCCCTTGATGATCACCGCTTTCAACGCGATGCAGTCGGCTGATTATCAGCCAATGACCTTTCTGGGCATCCCCATTACGTTTTTGAATTACAGCTCCTCGGTCATCCCGATCATTTTCGCCAGTTGGGTATCGTCCAGACTGGAGAAAAAATTCAGCGCGCTGCTGCATGCCAACGTCCGTAACTTCCTGACGCCGCTGCTGTGTGTCTGCATTACGGTGCCGCTGACTTTTCTGGTGATCGGTCCCTGCGCGACCTGGCTTAGCGAAC
>NZ_CAMKXG010000038.1 GCF_946477055.1 Lonsdalea britannica
TGTGTATAAGAGACAGGCATTATCACTTAGTGTGTTTTTATGATCAATAAAAATACAAAAACAAATAAATCACGTCCTTTATTTAAGTATATTTAAAAAACCGAGAAAATAACATTAAACATTGAGTACCTTTTTCGTCCATTCGGAAATAAATAAACATTTCTAATACATTTCATTAATAAAAACGCGGCATACCCAATGCTATACCCAGGTATTGATCCGCCAACCAACGTCGCCGTGCGTGACTTAGTTTCTCTGTGACGACAGTTTTAGCCCGGATACAGACGTCTACAGCTCTCCACGCCTTGCCGTCTGCGACTCGACATAGATCTACCGTTTAGGCAAAAACCATGAACGCTGAGCAATAGGCTCGCCTTAAAGCCCAAAAGGTTGGACCACTTGACGGGAATCTGAAGAAAAAAGCGCTTTTTAGGTAACCGCCCCTTCCGGTGGCCGAACAACCAAATACATGACCAGATCAAGAAGTCGTTTTTTATGTTCGGATTAAGAATCCAGCGGTCGATCAATATTTTTATTTTTTAACGCAAAAGGTTGACATAAAACAAAGCCGCATCACGTCTGGGATAGGCTGGTTCCACTCCATTTCATATCAATGTTCGGGTGAAAAACCGAGCAATTCGTTCACTTGCATTAACACCTATTTCTCACTATCTTGTTATCAAAACCAACCCACCCCCCTATATATAGTGTTTATCTTATGTATCAAACACTATTTTTCGCATGCAAAAATGCAGGCGTACGGGGGTGCCTAGAACTCAAACAGGTATTCCTCCACATGAACCAGAGTCTGCTCGTTACCAAACGCGATGGCAGTAAAGAACGTATCAATCTGGATAAAATTCACCGGGTTATCACATGGGCTGCCGAAGGGTTGCACAACGTCTCGGTTTCACAGGTTGAGCTGCGCTCCCATATCCAGTTTTATGACGGCATCAAAACCGCCGACATTCATGAGACCATCATCAAGGCCGCAGCAGACCTGATTTCCAAAGAAAGCCCGGATTACCAATATCTGGCCGCCCGTCTGGCTATCTTCCATCTGCGTAAAAAAGCGTATGGCCAGTTCGAGCCGCCCAAGCTGTACGATCACGTGGTCAAAATGGTCGACATGGGTAAATACGATCGCCACCTGCTGGAAGACTACACGCCGGAAGAGTTCGCCCAGATGAACGACTTCATCGATCACTGGCGCGATATGAACTTCTCTTATGCCGCCGTGAAACAGCTGGAAGGCAAATATCTGGTCCAGAACCGCGTGACCGGCGAGATCTACGAAAGCGCCCAGTTCCTGTACATGCTGGTCGCGGCGTGCCTGTTCTCCGGTTACCCACGCGAAACGCGACTGGATTACGTCAAACGCTTCTATGACGCCGTGTCATCTTTCAAGATTTCTCTGCCGACCCCGATCATGTCCGGCGTTCGTACCCCGACCCGCCAATTCAGCTCTTGCGTCCTGATCGAGTGCGGCGACAGCCTGGACTCTATCAATGCGACCTCCAGCGCTATCGTGAAATACGTGTCTCAGCGTGCAGGCATCGGCATCAACGCCGGGCGTATCCGAGCGCTGGGCAGCCCGATCCGCGGCGGCGAAGCCTTCCATACCGGCTGCGTGCCGTTCTACAAACACTTCCAGACGGCAGTGAAGTCCTGCTCTCAGGGCGGCGTCCGCGGCGGCGCAGCAACGCTGTTCTACCCTTTGTGGCATTTGGAAGTCGAAAGCCTGCTGGTGCTCAAAAACAACCGCGGCGTTGAAGGCAACCGCGTTCGTCATCTCGACTACGGCGTACAGCTCAACAAGCTGATGTACCAGCGTCTGCTCAAGGGCGAAGATATCACCCTGTTCAGCCCGTCCGACGTTCCCGGTCTGTACGACGCCTTCTTCGTCAACCAGGAAGAGTTCGAACGCCTGTACGTTAAATACGAGCAGGACGACAGCATTCGCAAGCAGCGCATCAAAGCAGTCGAACTGTTCTCACTGATGATGCAAGAGCGCGCATCGACCGGCCGTATCTATATTCAGAACGTCGATCACTGCAACACCCACAGCCCGTTCGACCCGCAGATCGCGCCAGTACGTCAGTCCAACCTGTGTCTGGAAATCGCGCTGCCGACCAAACCGCTGAACGACGTGAATGACGAAAACGGCGAAATTGCGCTGTGTACGCTGTCCGCCTTTAACCTCGGCGCTATCGATAGCCTCGACGATCTGGAAGAGCTGGCGACGCTGGCCGTGCGCGCGCTGGACGCGCTGCTGGACTATCAGGACTACCCCATCCCCGCCGCCGAACGTGGCGCGATGGGCCGACGTACGCTGGGTATCGGCGTGATCAACTTCGCCTACTATCTGGCGAAAAACGGCGTCCGTTACTCCGACGGCAGCGCCAACAACCTGACGCACCGCACCTTTGAAGCCATTCAGTACTACCTGCTGAAAGCCTCCAACGTGCTGGCGCGCGAGCAAGGCGCCTGCCCGTGGTTCAACGAAACCACCTACTCGCAGGGCGTACTGCCAATCGACACCTACAAGCGCGATCTGGACAACATCAGTAACGAGCCGCTGCACTTCGACTGGGAAACGCTGCGTCAGGACATCAAGACCCACGGCCTGCGTAACTCCACGCTGTCCGCGCTGATGCCGTCCGAAACGTCGTCGCAGATTTCCAACGCGACCAACGGCATCGAGCCGCCGCGCGGCCACATCAGCGTGAAAGCGTCGAAAGATGGGATTCTCCGTCAGGTCGTGCCGGAATATGAGCGCCTGAAAGGTCAGTACGAACTGCTGTGGGAAATGCCGAACAACGACGGTTATCTGCAACTGGTGGGGCTGATGCAGAAATTCGTCGACCAGGCGATTTCCTCCAATACCAACTACGATCCGTCGCGCTTCGCATCCGGCAAGGTGCCGATGAAACAGTTGCTGAAGGATCTGCTGACGGCCTACAAACTCGGCGTCAAAACGCTCTATTATCAAAATACGCGTGACGGCGCTGAGGATTCACAGGACGACCTGTTAGACGTTGCCGCACAGGATGATGGCTGCGAAGGCGGCGCCTGCAAAATCTAACGCCGTGCGCGAAACGATTTTCATACGTGTCGAAGATCGTTTCGTCATCGCCGGGTTATCAGTAAACTCAATAGAAACTGCCGTCTTCCGGACGGCAGTTTTCTGATTTTCTATGACGGACACGCTGTCCGTCCGAGGTCGCCGCAAACGGCGTTGAAAAATGCTCCGGCCTTTTTTTGGAGATACCATGGCCTATACCACTTTTTCACAGAACAAAAATAATCAGCTACTGGAGCCGATGTTCTTCGGCCAGTCGGTTAACGTGGCGCGTTACGACCAGCAGAAATACGAGATTTTCGAAAAACTGATCGAAAAGCAGCTCTCTTTCTTCTGGCGACCGGAAGAAGTCGACGTCTCCCGCGACCGCATCGATTATCAGGCGCTGCCGGATCATGAAAAGCATATCTTCATCAGCAACCTGAAGTATCAGACGCTGCTGGACTCCATTCAGGGTCGAAGCCCGAACGTGGCACTGCTGCCGCTCATCTCAATTCCTGAGCTGGAGACCTGGGTGGAAACCTGGGCGTTCTCCGAAACCATCCACTCCCGCTCTTACACGCATATCATTCGAAACATCGTCAACGATCCGTCTCTGGTATTTGACGACATCGTCGCCAACGAAGAGATCCTCAAGCGCGCCAAAGACATCTCCGGCTACTACGACGATCTGATCGAGATGACTAATTACTACCATCTGCTGGGTGAAGGGACTCATCAGGTGAACGGTAAAACCATCGAAATCAACCTGTACCAGTTGAAGAAACAGCTGTACCTGTGCCTGATGAGCGTCAACGCGCTGGAAGCGATCCGCTTTTACGTCAGCTTCGCCTGCTCTTTCGCCTTCGCGGAACGCGAACTGATGGAGGGCAACGCCAAAATCATCAAACTGATCGCTCGCGATGAAGCGCTGCACCTGACCGGAACACAGCATATGCTGAATTTGTTGCGTTCGGGCCATGATGATCCGGAAATGGCGAAGGTGGCGGAAGAGTGCCAGCAGCAGAGCTACGATCTGTTCGTGCTGGCTGCACAACAGGAAAAAGAGTGGGCGGAATACCTGTTCCGCGACGGCTCCATGATCGGCCTCAACAAAGATATTCTGTGCCAGTACATTGAGTACATCACCAATATCCGCATGCAGGCCGTCGGACTGCCGCTGCCGTTTGAAACCCGCACCAACCCGATTCCGTGGATTAATGCCTGGCTGGTGTCGGACAACGTGCAGGTCGCCCCGCAGGAAGTCGAAGTCAGCTCCTATCTGGTCGGACAAATCGACTCGGAAATTAATGCCGACGACCTGAGCGACTTCCAGCTGTAATCATGAGTACGCCAACCATCACCCTGCGCACGTCCGGTGCGCAGTTTGAGTACAGCGAAGAGGAAAACGCCACCTTACTGGAGGCGTTAGAAACGCAGCGGGTCAACGTAGAGTACCACTGCCGTTCTGGTTACTGCGGCGCCTGCCGCATGCGCCTTCTCAAAGGCGAAGTCACCTATGCGCAGACGCCGTTGGCGTTCTTTTTGCCGGGCGAAATTCTCCCCTGCTGCTGTAAACCACTTAACGACGTCGAGTTGGATATCTAGCCAGCCGGTTCACGCCGCTGGCATTTTCCAACCCTGTCCTTCTCTGTCAAGCCCTAGTGCTCGTCCTCGGTATGCTTCCTGATAACATTAGACCGGCAAACGTCGGGCTGACGCACGACGCCGCTCCCACATCGATTAGCCGTATCCCCTACTCGCCACTTTCCCGTGGGCGCGACGACCTAAAATCAGAAAACAACGTTAGCGCAGCAATGACGTCACCCGCATACAACGCGAAACACACAAAGTCCCCCTATAACATCGTCTTATCTCACCTCTCACACCGCCGGTTATCAACCTGGTCAGCCACGACGCCATTGGTCGGAGATAAAGCCATGAAAATCCCGCCTCATCGCCCATTTCGCCGCACAAGTTGAGTTACACTAATCGGATAAAACACCAGGGAGAGTGAAGTAAATGCTAACTTTTATTGTTGTCGTTATTATCGTTGCGCTGATCATCGTCTGGTCAGGCATTAAAATCGTGCCTCAGGGCTACCAGTGGACGGTAGAACGCTTTGGCCGTTACACCCGCACGCTCATGCCCGGCCTCAATCTGATAGTGCCTTTCATGGACCGCGTGGGTCGCAAAATCAACATGATGGAACAGGTGCTGGAAATCCCGTCTCAGGAAATCATCTCCAAAGACAACGCCAACGTCACCATCGATGCCGTGTGCTTTATTCAGGTGATCGACGCCGCGCAGGCCGCCTATGAAGTCAGCAATCTGGAACTGGCCATCATCAACCTGACCATGACCAATATCCGTACCGTATTGGGGTCGATGGAGCTGGACGAAATGTTGTCTCAGCGCGACAGCATCAATACCCGTCTGCTGCACATCGTGGATGAAGCCACTAACCCTTGGGGAATTAAAGTCACCCGCATCGAGATCCGCGATGTCCGTCCGCCAGCAGAGCTGATCGAAGCCATGAACGCCCAGATGAAAGCCGAACGAAATAAACGCGCCGACATTCTGGAAGCCGAAGGTGTACGTCAGGCCGCTATTCTGAAAGCGGAAGGGGAAAAGCAGTCGCAGATCCTGAAATCCGAAGGGCAGCGTCAGTCCGCGTTCCTGGAAGCCGAAGCCCGCGAACGTTCCGCCGAGGCCGAAGCCCGTGCGACCCAGATGGTGTCTGAAGCCATTGCCGCCGGGAACATTCAGGCGATCAACTACTTCGTCGCGCAAAAGTATACCGACGCATTGCAGAACATCGGTTCAGCTAACAACAGTAAAGTCATCATGATGCCGCTGGATGCCAGCAACCTGATGGGCGCTATTGGCGGGATTAGCGAGCTGATTAAAGAAAGCCAGTCCGGCCGGAAAGCCTAACGATGACTGATTTGTTGATGACCTATGCACGCTGGTTCTGGCTGACGCTCGGCGGCCTGCTGCTCGCTGCGGAAATGCTGGGCGCGGGCGGGTATCTGCTTTGGAGCGGCGTGTCCGCGCTGTGGGTCGGCATACTGGTTTGGCTGCTACCGCTGGGGTTACCGGCGCAAGGTATCGCGTTTGCCCTGCTCACCGTGCTGACGGCGTGCTTGTGGTGGTATTGGCTGCGCCAGCGTACGCTGCGCAGCCCGGCTTCGACGCTCAACCAGCGCGGACTGCAGTTGGTGGGACGCAAAGCGAATCTGAGCGAGCCCGTCGTCAACGGTCTGGGGCGTATCACCCTTGGCGACAGCAGTTGGCGCGTCACGGCTGACAGCGACCTGCCCGCGGGAACCCCGATCGAAATCGTTGCGGTGGAAGGGATTACGCTTCGCGTTCGTCCGCAGAATCATTAACATTGCGTCCCTCTTATCGTGCGGGCTAGCCGCGCGATAGGAGGACGTCCGACGGTCTTGAAAACCTCCTTCCTCGGCTACAGTGATTCCCCCCTTCTCCAGCGCAGCCTCTGTATGTCCCCGCGATGTCTTCAACGTCCCGCACGCTATGAGATCTCTTTCAGATCGGTTCAGACTCTTACTACGTCCACTGTCGACTTCGCACCGCATGCCGCCGCTCGTCGCAATTACCGATACAACTTTGCCCGCGAAGCGTTTAGCATAACGTATTGATCTCCGGAGATGACGCTATGAAGCCCTTATTACGCCGCATCGCTACGTTCCTCGGCTTGATCTCTCCGCGCAGCTACGGCTATCCCGCGGTCGATATCGAACTCGTCGGTCATCGCTATCATCTGGTCGGCAGTATTCATATGGGGACGGCGGATATGTCGCCGTTGCCGGACGCGCTGCTCAGGCAACTGGACACGGCGACAGCGCTGGTCGTCGAGGCGGATATCTCAGACAGCAGCTCGCCCTTCTCCTCGGCTGATCAAGCGCCGCCGCTGTCTGAGCGACTGGACGCCGAGGCGCTCGATCAGCTGCAACAATATTGCCACTCGCTGGCGCTCAGCTATGACAGCCTTGATCGTCTACCGGCCTGGCAGGTCGCGTTGATGTTGCAGGCCAGACAGGCAACCTCTCTGGGCCTGCGCCCTCAGTACGGTATTGATTATCAGCTGATTAACATCGCCCGGGAGCGGGGCTTGCCCATCATCGAACTTGAAGGCCAACAGGCGCAGGTCGAACTGCTGGAGCGGCTGCCTCGCGGCGGACTACCGCTGCTGGAAGATACCCTGACCCACTGGCATAGCAACGCCCGTCTGCTGCAAACCATGATCAACGGATGGCTGGATTATAAAACCCTGCGCATCGACAATTTGCCCGACAGCTTCGGCAACGCCATGTCGGAAATATTAATGCAGCAGCGCAATCGACGCTGGCAGCAACAGCTGACGGCATTACCAGAGGGACACTATGTGATCTCGGTAGGCGCGCTGCACCTGTTTGGCGATGATAATTTGCCCGCCCTATTGCGAGCGCACTCATTTTGACAGTACGTAAGGACAGACATCATGACACCCGCAGTTAAGCTGCTTGAAAAGCACAAGATCAACTTTACCCTGCACAGCTATCATCACGACGCCGATGAAACCAATTTTGGCGAGGAAGCGGCACGTAAACTTGGGGTCGATAAGCAGCAGATATACAAAACGCTATTGGTCGCGCTGAACGGCGACGCTAAGAATTTGGCCGTTGCGGTAACGCCGGTGGCAGGCCAGCTGGATCTGAAAAAAGTCGCTAAAGCGTTCGGCGCCAAAAAAGCGGACATGGCCGATCCGCAGCTGGCCCAACGCGTGACCGGCTATCTGGTTGGCGGCATCAGCCCGCTCGGGCAGAAAAAGCGCCTGCCGACGGCCATCGACATCGCCGCAGAACCGTTCGACACCATCTTTATCTCCGGCGGCAAGCGCGGACTGGATATTGAACTAGCGGCCTCCGATTTAGCTTCTCTGCTCAGCGCAGGCTTTGCGGATATCGCCAAGCGCGACTGACGCGCACAAAGCGCATAACAAAACGGGCGACGCCGGTTTTCACCCACGTCGCCCGTCGTTCATCGCATCACGAACTTAGTGATAAACGATCTCGCCTTTCGGCGCATAGTCTGCCGGATTCAACGGTGAATGCTGAGAGATATACTCTTTGAGCACTTCAGCATCGACAAAGCCGGTGTTAACGAAATCTGAGCGTTTGCTGATGACCGGATAGCCATCCCCGCCGTCTGCATTGAAGCTCAGCGTCGCCATACGATAGACCTTGTCCGCTTGCAGCGGCTCGCCTTTGATCTTGACGTTTTTCACGCCGGTGCCATCGGCTTCCAGGCTCACGTTAAGGAACTGGGCGTAGGCGCCAGCATCGACCTTGAAGTTCGCCACCGTCGCCAGATACTGCTCAACGTCGCTGCCTTTCATGTCGACATACACCACGGTGTTGCCGAATGGCTGCACCTGCAGAATGGATTTATAGGTGATATCGCCCGCCTCGATGGAGTCACGTACGCCGCCGCCGCTCATCACCGCGAAATCCGCGCTGGTGCGATCCACCAGGCCGGACAGCACGACGTGAGCCAGATCGGTCTGTTCGAAGCGCACTTTACTGCGATCCCCTTCCAGACGTCCCAGCGTACTGCCGACTTTCACGCCCAGCTGGGCATGACCTTTTTCCTGAAACGGCGTCAACAGCTGCAGCATTTCAGGGCTTTGCTTGATTTCCTGCGTGTAGTACTCGCTTTTGGCCGTACCGTCTTCTTGCGTCACGCTCTTTTTCAGGTTGATCGGGATCAGGTGATAATGTTTCAGCGTCAGTTTACCGTTGCGGAACGTGAAATCTGCGCGACCCACGTATTTCCCCCACTCATGCGCCTGCACGATCCATACGCCATTCTGACGATCCGGCGTGCAAGAAGTGCCCGGCACATAATCCCAGTTCTTCTTGTTTCTGCTCGCCATACAGACAGGATTCTGTGAGTGTCCGCCGACAATCATATCCAGATAACCGGCCGGCAGGCTGCGCGCCATTTCCACGTCGCCCGGCGCGTTGTTGCCGTGATCGCCGTTGTCGTAGTGGCCCATATGCGTGGCGGCGATGATGACGTCGGGTTTCTCACGGCTGCGCAGTTCTTCCACCAGCTGCTTGGCTTCCTGAGCCGGTTTGTGGAATTCCATGTCCGTAAAGAACGCCGGGTTGCCGATTTTAGCGGTATCGTCAGTCGTCAGGCCGATAACCGCGATTTTCACACCTTGTTTGTCGAACAGACGATAAGGCGTAAACAGACGCTGCTGGGTGCTTTTCTGATAAATATTGGCGGAAAGCAGCGGGAAGTTCGCCCATTTTTCCTGCTGGCGCAGGACGGAAAGCGGATTGTCAAACTCATGGTTACCGATAGCCATCGCGTCGTAACCCACCATATTCATACCGCGAAAATCCGGCTCGGCGTCTTGCAGGTCGGATTCTGGCACGCCGGTGTTGATATCGCCGCCAGACAATAACAGCAGGCTACCGCCTTTCCGCTGCACTTCACGGCGGATAGTGTCTACGGCCGTTTTTTGCGCGGCTAAGCCATATTCCCCGGCATCGTTTTGCCAGAAGCGGCCATGATGATCGTTGGTATGCAGGATAGTGATGTTATAGGTTTTATCTTTTTCCCATGCCTGCGCAAAAGACGATGTCAGCGCTAACGTTAGAGCGATCGCACAGCCCAGTGCCTTCTTAGAAAAATCCATGGCAAATCTCCACAATTTAAATATTAAAAATACTTATAACAAAAGTGTATTTATCGCCTTTAAGGCGTTATTTACTGCCAAAAAAGCGGGCGTTACATTAACATGATTTAACCTTTGGCTTTTGACCTTCGTCATTGGCCAAGAAAAAACCGTTATAGCATCGATTGATGTCAGTGGTGAGACGGGGCGGAAATGACACCTGTCGAATGTGTATTTTGCAAAAAAGACGTTTTAGATGAAATTTTCTTCGTCTCCCCCCATAAGTGACTATTTTGTGGCATAGTAGATACATCAGGCAAATGTAAACAGGCTGATAACTGCACCGCTCAGCCTTAAAGCCGACATTTATGCTTTTTATCGTGATTTTTATTCTTTTATATCAACCATAAAATCTAATTATCATAAAAAAAAGCACATCCCACACCATAAGCTGTCGGGGCCCAGCATTTCTACAAAAATTCCGTTGCCCCATTCTGGCTTTATTTATATAAATTGATTTATCTGTTTGTCATACAAGCGCATAAGTATAGAGGCAGAGCCCGCGAGAATCAGGGCCGCCAGGGTTCAAGAGTCGCAGGCTCCAGCCCGGACAATGCAAGGCTCAGGAACATCCGCTCACTCACTTTACCCTCACAAAGGAGTCGGAATGCATGATACCACCCCGTTAATCTCCACAATGGCCGCAGGACTGGTCCTTGCCTTTCTTTTGGGTATTTTGGCGCATCGCCTGCGAATTTCACCTTTGGTCGGCTACCTGCTGGCGGGCGTTCTGCTCGGTCCATTCACACCCGGGTTCGTCGCGGACACCAAGCTGGCGCCGGAAATCGCCGAGCTGGGCGTGATTCTTTTGATGTTCGGCGTCGGCCTGCACTTCTCTTTACGCGATCTAATGGCCGTCAAATCGATCGCCATCCCCGGCGCTATCGTCCAGATTGTCGTCGCGACGCTACTCGGACTGGGACTCTCCTCGCTGCTAGGCTGGAGTCTGCAAAGCGGACTCGTGTTCGGGCTGTGTCTGTCCACCGCCAGCACCGTCGTGCTGCTGAGGGCGTTGGAAGAGCGCCAGCTTATCGACAGTCAGCGAGGCCAGATTGCCATCGGTTGGCTGATAGTGGAAGACCTGGCGATGGTATTGACGCTGGTACTGCTGCCCGCCTTCAGCGATATGCTGGGTTCGGAAACGGCCAATACCAGCAAGCTGCTCAAGGATCTGGCTTTCACGCTGGGTAAAGTCGTCGCTTTCATTACCCTGATGGTGGTGGTGGGCCGTCGTCTGGTGCCCTGGGTGCTGGCCAAAAGCGCCAGTACCGGCTCGCGCGAGCTGTTCACGCTGGCCGTACTCGCCATGGCGCTGGGTATCGCCTTCGGCGCGGTCAAACTGTTCGATGTCTCGTTTGCGCTGGGCGCATTCTTTGCGGGCGTCGTACTGAACGAATCCGAGCTGAGTCAGCGCGCCGCCCACGATACCCTTCCCCTGCGGGATGCGTTCGCCGTGCTGTTCTTCGTCTCGGTGGGAATGCTGTTCGACCCGATGATTCTGATTAACGAGCCGCTGGCCGTTTTGTGTACGCTGCTCATCATCGTTTTCGGCAAATCGCTGGCGGCCTTCGCCATCGTCAGACTGTTCGGTCACTCGAAACGCACCGCGCTGACCATTTCCGTCAGCCTGGCCCAGATCGGCGAATTCGCCTTTATTCTGGCCGGTCTGGGGATCTACCTCGGTCTTCTGACCGAAGACGGCCGCCATCTGGTGCTGGCCGGGTCGATTCTGTCGATTATGCTCAACCCGCTGTTGTTCTCGCTGCTGGAGCGTTATCTGGCGAAGAACGAAACCATTGAAGAACAGATTGTGGAAGAGGCCATCGAGGAAGAAAAACAGATCCCGGTGGACCTGTGCGACCACGCCTGCCTGGTGGGCTACGGCCGCGTCGGCAGCCTGATTGGCGCTCAGCTGCATGAGTCCGGCATACCAATGGTGGTGATTGAAACCTCACGCGCGCGCGTCGATGCGCTGCGTGAACAGGGCATCAAAGCGGTATTGGGCAATGCGACCAAGCCGGAAATTATGGATATCGCCCGCCTCGATTGCGCCCGCTGGCTGCTGCTCACCATCCCCAACGGCTACGAGGCTGGTGAAATCGTTGCCACCGCCCGTGCCCGGCGTCCGGATCTCGAAATCATCGCGCGCGCGCACTACGACGATGAGGTCAGTTATATCGCCGAACACGGTGCCGATCATGTCGTGATGGGCGAAAGGGAAATCGCGGATACCATGATTACCATGCTGAACATCACCCCCGATATGCCGACGAGGGAGTGTCCGATTTAACGGACCGGATTCCGGCGCGGTTCCCGCGCTGACGCAGATCAAAAAATGCCAGACTCAGTCTGGCATTTTTTTCGTCTGTCTCAGGGAGGCATCTCTCACGCCCCACGAGTGACTCAGGGTGCGGTCACCAGCTGTTCAAACAGATCAATATGCAACGGATCGTCGTTCAGGGCAGGAATATAGTTAAACCGCTCGCCCCCCGCATGCAGGAAGATCTCCCGGTTTTCTTCCTGAATTTCCTCCAGCGTCTCCAGACAGTCGGAGGCGAATCCGGGGCAGATGATGTGAATATCCTTCACGCCCTGAGCGCCTAACGCCTGCATGGTTTCATCCGTATACGGCGTCAGCCAAGGCTCACGTCCGAAACGGGACTGGAAGGTCATCATCACCTGGTCCTGAGGCAACCCCAACGCCGCCGTCAGCGCCGCCGTCGTAGCGGCACAGCGTAGCGGATAGTCATCGCCCTCATTGGCATAACGCTGAGGAATACCGTGGAATGACATCACCAGCCGTTCAGGCACGCCATGCTTGGCAAATGAGGTTTCTACGCTATGTTTCAGCGCCGCGATATAAGCGGGATGTTCGGCGTAATCACGGATAAAGCGGATGCCCGGCATCCGCCGCGTCGACTTCATGAGGCCAGCGAGACCATCCCACACCGCAGCCGTCGTGGAGCAGGAGTATTGCGGATACAGCGGCAGGACGGTCAGAGACGTCACGCCTTGTGCCATCAGGCTTTCCAATGCGGAACGCAGGCTGGGTGAGCCATAACTCATTCCCAGCGCCACCGGCGTACCAGACAGACGTTCAGCCAACGCTTTTTCCTGACGGCGGCTGAAGACCAATAGCGGGGAGCCCCCTTCCATCCACACGGACTGATACAGTTTGGCGACACGTGGTGAACGGAACGGCAGGATGGCGCCGCGCAGGATTAACGCCCACAGCAACGGGTTTACATCCACAACACGCCTGTCGCTAAGGAACTCGGCCAGGTAGCGCTTCACCGCCTGGGGGGTGGGCGCATCAGGCGTGCCCAGATTGACCAACAGCACACCGTGTTTGTCTTCTTTCATTGATGCATTCCTCATTCCGACGGCGGGCTACACTGCCGCCATTCATTCTGGATCAGGCGCTTATTGTAGCTAAAAACCGGCCCGAGTCGGGACCGATAGCGAGGTTAGTGCCGATATCAGCAATTGCCGGAAGCAATGCCGACGCAATAGCCGCCGCTGCGGGCGAGATCGCGCCGGACGTCAGGCATAAAAAATGCCAGACACAGTCTGGCATGGTGTTTTTTGCGCGCTCGCCTTCGCAGGCGATGTCACTTAACCCAGAATGCGAGCCAGCTCTTCGCTGATTTCGCTCACGCTGCGGGTACCATTCAGTTTGTGGTACTGAGTGTGACCGGCATCGGCTTCTTTCTGGTAATAGCTGACCAGCGGAGCCGTCTGCTGATGGTACTCGACCAGACGTTTACGTACCGTATCTTCCTGATCATCTTTACGGATAGTCAGATCTTCACCGGTGACGTCGTCTTTGCCTTCCACCTGCGGCGGATTGAATTTGACGTGGTAAACACGGCCTGACGCCGCGTGCACGCGACGGCCGACGATACGTTCGACGATCAGCTCGTCCGGTACGGCGAATTCCAGCACGTAGTCAACGTTGATGCCGGCGTCTTTCATGGCATCGGCCTGAGGGATGGTGCGCGGGAATCCGTCCAGCAGGAAACCGTTGCGGCAATCGTCCTGAGCGATGCGTTCTTTGACCAGGGCAATGACCAGCTCGTCAGTCACCAATTTGCCCGCATCCATGATCTCTTTTGCCTGTTTACCCAGTTCGCTGCCGGCTTTCACCGCAGCGCGCAGCATGTCACCCGTGGAAATCTGCGGAATGCCATACTTTTCCATGATGAACTGAGCCTGAGTGCCTTTGCCTGCGCCCGGAGCGCCCAGCAGAATAATACGCATCGCGTAGATCCCCTCGAAAATTTAAACAAAATTGAAAAAACGCTAAACCATACCATTCCGTACCGCCATCCTCAAGGAACGGGCTCGGTTCAGCCGACATCCGATCGGAAATAAATGGAGGTTGCGCCTGCAAAAAAAAGCCCCGGAGAACCGGGGCAGGAAAGAAGTGAGATTATGCCGTCAGCAGTTGGTTCATACGACGGATAAACTGGTTAGGATCTTCCAGCGTACCGCGTTCGGCGAACAGCGCCTGATCCAGCAGCAGCTCGACCCACTCGCCGAACTGAGCGTCGTCGGTGGTGTCAGAGGCGCGTTTGACCAGCACATGGTCCGGGTTCAGTTCGAAGATGTATTTCACTTCCGGCGCCTGCTGGCCCGCGGCGGCAAACAGCTTCGCCATCTGCGTTCCCATTTCGTCAGCACCGGTGGTGACGATAGCCGGGGTATCGGTCAGACGATGCGTCAGACGCACCTCTTTCACGCGATCGCCCAGCAGCGTTTTCACGCGGTCGACAAACGGTTCCAGCGCTTTTTCTGCTTCTTTCTGGCTTTCGTCAGCTTCATCCGCCAGCTTATCCAGCGCTTCGTCAGCCTTGCTGACGGACTGGAAGGACTTACCGTCGAACTCGGTCAGGTAGCTCATCATCCACTCGTCGATACGATCGGACAGCAGCAGCACCTCGATGCCTTTTTTACGGAACAGCTCCAGATGCGGGCTGCTCTTCGCAGCGGCATAGCTGTCGGCGGTGATGTAATAGATCTTGTCCTGACCTTCCACCATACGGCTGACATAGTCTTCCAGCGAGACAGTCTGCGCCGCGCTGTCGGTATGGGTAGAAGCAAAGCGCAGCAGTTTAGCGATCGTTTCGCGGTTGCCGCCGTCTTCCGCCGGACCTTCTTTCAGGACCTGACCGAACTGCTGCCACACCGTCTGATATTTTTCACTGTCGCTTTTCGCCAGGTGTTCCAGCATTTGCAGTACGCGTTTGGTCAGCGCAGTACGCAGGCTTTGAGTGACGCGATTGTCCTGCAGGATTTCACGCGATACGTTCAGCGGCAGATCGTTGGAGTCGATGAGACCGCGCACGAAACGCAGGTAGTTCGGCATAAACTGTTCTGCGTCATCCATGATGAAAACACGCTGAACATAGAGTTTCAGGCCATGTTTATGATCGCGGTTCCACATGTCCCACGGTGCCTGAGAAGGGATATACAGCAGGCTGGTATACTCCTGCTTTCCTTCCACACGGTTGTGGCTCCAGGTCAGCGGATCGGCGAAGTCGTGAGAAATGTGTTTGTAGAACTCCACATACTCTTCGTCGCTGATATCGGATTTATTACGCGTCCACAGCGCCTGAGCCTTGTTGATTTTTTCCCAGGTGACGGTTTTTTCCCCGCCCTCTTCTTCGCTTTCAGTTTCGGTTTGAATTTCTACCGGCAGAGCGATGTGGTCGGAATATTTGCTGATGGTGGAGCGTACGCGCCAGGTATCGAGGAACTCGTCTTCGCCTTCACGCAGGTGCAACGTAATTTCAGTGCCACGTTCCGGCTTGTCGATATCGGCGATGGTGTAGTCGCCTTCACCCACAGATTCCCAGAAAACGCCCTGATCGGCGCTGGCGCCCGCGGCACGAGTACGAACGGTGACTTTGTCAGCGACGATGAACGCGGAGTAAAAGCCCACGCCAAACTGGCCGATCAGCTGGCTGTCTTTCGCCTGATCGGAGCCCAGCGATTCCAGAAACGCTTTGGTGCCGGATTTGGCGATAGTACCCAGATTCTCGATAACGTCTTCACGCGACATCCCGATACCGTTATCGGAGATGGTCAGCGTGCGCTTTTCTTTGTCAGTGGACACGCGTACGCGCAGGTCGCCGTCACCTTCATACAGGTCGGGCGTGGACAATGCGCGGAAACGCAGTTTATCCGCCGCATCTGACGCATTGGAGATCAATTCACGCAGGAACACTTCCTTGTTGGAATACAGGGAATGGATCATCAGGTGCAGTAATTGCTTCACTTCAGACTGGAAGCCGCGGGTCTCTTGGCCTTTCATACTCATTATGACTCACCTCAAAACGTGTTTTATTCAGGCTGATTTATTCTCAGATAAGCAACAGGTGGGGTCAGACGGAGGGATTTCAAGGGGGAATGATGGCGCTCAGGAGCGAAAAACGCGGAATGACGTGCGACTGCCGATATTTTCGGCAGTCAGACAGTCAGAACTTGAAGGGATGGCGTCCCGCCAGCGAATGCGACAGCGTCGTGCCGTCCACCATTTCCAACTCGCCGCCTACCGGCACACCGTGGGCGATACGGCTTGCCATCACGCCATGCTCGGCGCACAGCTCGGCGATGTAGTTCGCCGTGGCGTCGCCTTCTACCGTCGGATTGGTCGCCAGAATCACCTCACGGATACTCTCCGTTTCCAGGCGCTCTTCCAGTCGACCCAGACCGATATCATCCGGACCAATGCCGTCCAGCGGCGAAAGGTGTCCCATCAAGACAAAGTAGCGGCCGGCGAACTGGCCGGTTTGCTCGATGGCATGAATATCAGCCGGACTTTCCACCACGCAGATCAAACCGTTTTCACGACGACGAACGTTTGCACAGATATTGCAGACGTCCTGTTCGGTAAAGGTACGGCAGTCTTCGCAGTGGCCGATTTCCGACATGGCGCGTGTCAGCGCCTGCGCCAGTTTCATCCCGCCGCTACGATCGCGCTGCAGCAGGTGAAAAGCCATACGCTGGGCTGATTTAGGCCCTACGCCAGGTAAACAGCGCAGGGATTCCATCAGCGATTCAAGAAGCGGACTGGTTTGCATCAGAACGGCATCTTGAAGCCCGGCGGCAGTTGCATCCCGCCAGAAACTGCGGCCATTTTCTCTTTCTGCGTTTCCGCAATGCGACGTGCCGCATCGTTGAACGCAGCCGCGATCAGATCTTCCAGCATGTCTTTGTCATCTTCGAGCAGGCTAGGATCCAGCTCGACGCGACGGCAGTTGTGCGCGCCGTTGATGGTGACTTTAACCAGACCGGCACCGGATTCCCCAGTGACTTCCAGATTGGCAATTTCTTCCTGAGCCTGCTGCATTTTTTCCTGCATCTGCTGAGCCTGCTTCATCAGATTGCCTATTCCGCCTTTACCAAACATATCGTTCTCTCTATCACTCGGGCTGCTACAGCAGCAGTTAAACGGGTCGGATACTGTCTTCATCCAGCTCCGCGTCGAAGAATCGGCGCAGCGTCTGAATGTTATTATCCGTCATGATCGACTGACGCGCCTGCGCCAGTTTTTCTTCATAAATGGCCTGTCGCCACTCCAGCGGCGTCCGAACCGCCGGATTATCATCTTCAGCGACCGTCAGCGCGATATCGCGCCCATGGTACGCTGATAGCGCCGATGCCAGCGCCTGCTGCGCCGCGCTGGTGTTCAGATGGCGTTGAGAAGAGCGCAGATGCAGATGAATCTCGCTCTCCGTCGGTTTCTCTCTGAACGCATTGAGCGCCAACTGCTGCACTAATTTCGGCAGCGGCAGATGGTCTATTTCAGCCGCCCACTCATCGCGCGTTTTGGCTTCTTCCGCCAACCGGGCGACGAGCTCCGGCGTCTTCTCATGTTCTAATGCGGAACGCAGCGCCTTGGGCGTCGCGACTTCCACTTTTTGTTCCTGTGGAACCGTATTCTGCGCCTTCCAGCGATAGGCTTCCGGCTTCTTCGGTTCGCGTTTCTCTTCCGCCTTCGACGCCATCCGCTGCTGACCACGTTCGCTCACTGAAGCCAATCGTTCCAGCGCTGACGTCCCCGGCCGCGTTCTTCCTGACGCTGCCGGTTCAGACTTTTTTGGCGGAGGCGTTCCCTGTTTCTGCAACAGTTGGCTGCGCGCCTGCAACAGCTGCGCCGTCGTGTCCGGTAAATGGCTCGCCGATGGCGGAGCGGACGTCGGTGGCTGAGCGGGCTCCGCCTGCTGCATAGGCGGTGGCGACATCTCGTCAGCCGGTGCAGCCTGACGTACCGGCTGCACCGGTGTATTGGCCGTGTTCGTCGACATCTGCGGGGCG
Source organism: Lonsdalea britannica (assembly GCF_946477055.1). Lineage (GTDB taxonomy): Bacteria > Pseudomonadota > Gammaproteobacteria > Enterobacterales > Enterobacteriaceae > Lonsdalea > Lonsdalea britannica_A. The sequence goes on from NZ_CAMKXG010000038.1 coordinate 18,138, forward strand.
GCTATCGGCGCAGCGACGGTCACGGGGGCAGGCGCTTCGATGATCTGGCGGGGATGAAACGCCAGCGCGCGCAGTAACGTCATTTCAACGCCCATTCGCGGATCCGGCGCATAGGCCAGCTCTTTGCGGCCAATCAACAGGGTCTGGTAATACAGCTGCACTTCCGCAGGGGGGACGTCGCGAGCCAGATCCCGCAGGCGAGGCGCCACGCTGCTGTACTCGTCACCCAGCGCCGAAGGCAGCATTTGCACCATCGCGATACGATGCAGCAAGGTCAGCGTTTCCACCA
>NZ_CAMKXG010000039.1 GCF_946477055.1 Lonsdalea britannica
ACCGCCACATACAGCAGCCAGTTGATCACCGGAATATAGATTTGCCCGGACTCCATATCGGAGGTGTGCACAATCTTCATCGGCGGCAAATAACCGAGACGCACCGCCTGACGAGTGAGTGAGAAAACGCCGGAGATCACCGCCTGCGAAGCGATGATTGTCGCGAAGGCGGCCAACACCAGCAGCGGGATCAGCGCCCAGTCAGGCGCCAGCAGGAAGAAGGGGTTTTTAATCGCTTCGGGATCTTTCAGCAGCAGCGCGCCCTGACCGAAGTAGTTGAGTATCAACGACGGCAGCACCACCAGGAACCAGGCGATGCGGATAGGCAATTTGCCGAAGTGACCCATGTCGGCATACAGGGCTTCAACCCCGGTAATGGCCAGCACCACCGCGCCCAGCGCGAAGAAGGACACCATCTTATATTTGATGAAGAAATTCACGGCCCACATCGGGTTCAGCGCCTGCAAGACCTGCGGGTGGTCGATCACGCTGCGCGCGCCGAGAATGCCGAGCGTCAGGAACCAGACCAGCATCACCGGCGCGAACAGACTCCCAACGCGTCCAGTGCCGTGTTTTTGGATCATGAACAAAAGCGTCAGTACAGCGATGGAGACGGGGACGATATAAGATTCCAACGAGGGCGCGACGATATCCAACCCCTCTATCGCCGACATCACTGAGATAGCCGGTGTTATGACGACTTCGCCGTAAAAAAAGCTGCCGCCGATCAACCCCATAATAACGACTATCGCCGTGACCCGGTCCGAGGTGTTGCGTCCGGCCAGAGACATCAATGTCAGTATGCCCCCTTCCCCGGCGTTATCGGCCCGCATGACGTAACTCAGGTATTTCAGTGAAACGACTAAGACCAACAGCCAGAAAATCAGCGACAGAAAACCGTATACAGAATCCGACCCCACGCCGAAACCAAACTGCCCGGACAAACATTCCCTAAGCGTATAGAGAGGACTAGTACCGATATCGCCGTATACCACCCCTATAGCTGCCAGCGTAATCGCTGGCAATGGACGTTTATGTTCTGAATTCATAAACCCTATCTTCTATAGTCCATTAACACATTGAACCACCCAAACATTGAGTAGCCCCAAAAACGCTCAGTATGCACAAATCACGCTAAAAGCCCATTTTTAAAACCCGTCTTCCTGTTTCATCTATAGGACAATTATTGATTAACGCCGCTAACAATGCCCATAATCAGCTAATAATTCTTCAGCCAGACTGCTAATCTCAAACAGTGATTGACGGCAATGATGGATAAATAATGATACAACCCACCGCGCTGGCTGACCGAATCGCCCGCCTGAGCCAAGCCCTCGAACACGGCCTGTACGAAAGACAACATGCCATACGCTTATGCCTGCTGGCCGCGCTGAGCGGAGAAAGCGTCTTTTTACTGGGACCACCAGGGATCGCGAAAAGCCTGATCGCCCGCCGTCTGAAATATGCGTTCAGAGACTCCCGGGCTTTCGAATATCTGATGACGCGTTTTTCCACGCCGGAAGAGGTCTTCGGACCACTGTCGATTCAGGCGCTGAAAGATGAAGGACGCTACCAACGTCTGACCTCCGGCTATCTGCCGGAAGCGGAAATCGTTTTTCTGGATGAAATCTGGAAGGCGGGCCCGGCGATCCTGAATACCCTGCTGACGGCCATTAACGAACGACGCTTCCGCAACGGCGACAGTGAAGAACCCATACCCATGCGCCTGCTGGTCACCGCCTCCAACGAACTGCCGGAATCCGACAGCAGTCTGGAAGCGCTGTACGACCGTATGTTGATCCGCCTGTGGCTCGGCCGCGTGCAAGATAAACAGAATTTCCGGGCCATGCTGACCACCAGCGGCGGGGAACGCGATAATCCGGTCAGCGAAGCCCTGAGCGTCAGCGGCGAAGAGTATGTGCAGTGGCAGTCGCTCATTAACCAGATAACGTTGCCGGATGCCTGTTTCGATTTGATTTTCCAACTGCGCCAGCTACTCGACTCGCAGGAAAATGCGCCTTATGTCTCCGATCGCCGGTGGAAAAAAGCCATTCGGTTGCTTCAGGCCTGCGCCTTCTTCAGCGGGCGGGACAACATTACGCCGGTGGATATCATCCTGCTCAAAGATTGCCTGTGGCATGACAACACCTCGTTCGATCTGGTGAAGCAGCTGATGAACCAGTTGATGACCGAGCACGCCTACCAGCAGCAGACGCTGCTTTTCCGGCTCCAGCAGCTTAATCTGGAACGGCAACAGTACGAACAGCAGCAGAGTGAGCTGCAGGCCTTTCGGGTGGAAAAACAGGGTAATTTCTTCGCCCGTAAACCGCACTACACGCTGCCTGACACCCTCGCCGACGAGCAACTGACGCTGGTGCTGCAAACCCCGCTGGTGCTGAACGATCGTACGGTCACCCATCTGGTCTTCGACACCAAGGCGTTGTCGCACTGGCTGAATGCCGGGGGAGAAATCCGCGCGAAACTGAACGGCCTCGGATTCGGACAACGTATCGATATGAAAGTCGATGACGCTCAGCATCTGATAGTCCATGACATTAGCCTGCAGAGCACAACGCTTTCGCTACCGGACAAAAGCAACATCAAGCTGCCCGAGTCTCTGGTGCAGCAATACGACACATTAAAACTGCAGCTCAAGGAACAGCAACGCCGCTTCTCACAGCATCAGCCTTGTCTGTTCGTCCCGAAAGAGTGGTTCGCGAGGATTGAAGAAAGCCTGCGGCTGGTCGATGAACAGATAGAACAGTCTCGACAGGAGTAACCCCCCAATGCTGACGCTGGAATCGCTGGAGCTCCTGCTTTCTATCGATGAAAACCATCTCCTGGACGATATGCTTGTCACGCTGCTGTCTACGCCGCAGCTGGCGATGTTCTTCGAAAAGCATCCGCGGCTGAAGTCCGCCGTCATGAACGATCTCCCCAAGTGGAAAACACTGTTGCAACAGCGGCTCCATACGACGGCGGCGCCGGAAGAACTCGAAAAGGAAGTGGCGGGCTACCAACAGGCGCTGGCCACCAGCCGTCTGACGCTGCCATCACGGATGCCGGAGCTGATGGCGCTGCTGAAAGAGGTCAATTCGCCGTTTCTGGTTCAGGCGGACAAACTACGCCACTCGCCGGATGCCTCTGACCGCGAGATGAGCGCGGGATTACACGCGCTGTTTATTCAGCGCTGGCGCGCCAGCCTGACGCAGCAGACGCTCGAACTGCATCATCGGATCGTCGAGCAAGAACGGGATACGTTGTTCGAGGAGCTGCAACAGCGTCTCACCGTCACCGAATCACTGATTCCGGTATTGGCGGAAAACGATACCGCAGCGGGTCGGCTCTGGGATCTTAGCGCCGGAAAGCGTCTGACCCCGGATCTGCAACCGCTGCTCGCCACCAGCGCCTTCTTGCAGCAACAGCCCGAACTTCAGCAATTGGCCGAACGCCTGGGCCGCAGTAATGAAACAAAAACGGTACTCAGCCAGACGACGCCGCTTGAAGCCTTCAAGGTGATGATTCGCGAACCCTCCCTGACGCCGGAACAGGTCAGCGGCATCCACCAGAGCGACGACATTTTACGGCTGATCCCGACGGAGCTGTCGACGCTGGGCGTTGACGAACTGGAGTACGAATTCTATCGCCGGCTGGCGGAACATCGCCTCCTCACATACCGCCTACAGGGCGAAGGCTGGCGCGAAAAGATTCAGGAGCGACCGGTCGTTCATCAAAATCAGGAGCAGCAGCCGCGCGGGCCGTTCATTGTCTGTGTGGATACTTCAGGCTCGATGGGCGGCTTCACTGAACGCTGCGCCAAGGCATTCTGTCTGGCGTTGATGCGTATCGCGCTGGAAGACAATCGCCGCTGCTACATCATGTTGTTCTCGACAGGCGTCGTCAGCTACGAGCTGACCTCAGCCACCGGTCTGGATGAAGCGATTCGTTTCCTTAATCAGTCATTTCGCGGCGGCACGGATATGGCGGACTGCGTCGCCGCCCTGCTGGATATCATGGCCAGTCAGCAATGGCAGGATGCGGACGCCGTCATGATCTCGGACTTTATCGCCCAGCGCCTTCCCGACCCGCTGATCGCGGAAGTTCGGCGGCGTCAGCGTCAGTATCATCATCGTTTTCATGCGGTGGCGATGTCCGATCACGGGAAACCGGGCATCTTAACGATTTTTGACCATATCTGGCGCTTCAACACCGGTCTGAAAAGCCGTTTGCAACGACGCCTCCATCACTCGAAAAGCTGAACGACCGTTCGGCTTTTTTCCGGCATTGCCGTGATAGACGTTGCTTCAACCCGCCATTCGCAGTAAAACGCAGAAACAGACAACAATAGAGACGTGTTATGGCCGACACCTATTCAATGGACGAACTCGACCGCAGTATCCTCGGCGCGCTGATGGAAAATGCGCGTACGCCCTATGCGGAGCTTGCCAAGCAGTTCGCGGTCAGCCCCGGCACCATCCATGTCCGGGTAGAAAAAATGAAGCAGGCGGGCATCATCGTCGGCACACGTCTGGACGTGAATCCCAAGCAGCTAGGCTACGATGTATGCTGCTTTATCGGCATTATTCTGAAGAGCGCCAAAGATTACCCCTCCGCGCTCGAAAAGCTGAATAACCTGGAAGAAGTGGTGGAAGCGTATTACACCACCGGGCATTACAGCGTGTTCATCAAGGTGATGTGCCGCTCAATCGACGCCCTGCAGGATGTACTTATCAACAAGATCCAGACGATTGATGAAATCCAGTCCACAGAGACCCTGATCTCCCTGCAAAACCCCATCATGCGGACCATCGCGCCCTAAGCCTTTTTTCCTATCCCCCTATTATCCACAGGTAGATCCCACCAAAATCACAGCGTACAATGGCCCGTCTTTTCATCCGACGGGATCGTGTATGACCCATATCACTCTTATTAGCGGTAGCACGCTTGGCAGCGCGGAGTACGTCGCAGAGCATCTGGAAACCCTGCTGCAACAGGCCGACTTTTCCACCACGCTGTTGCATGGCCCCGAACTCAGCGAAGTTCCGACAGAAGGGTTATGGCTGGTAATCACCTCTACGCATGGCGCTGGCGACTTGCCTGACAACCTGAAAACGTTGTTTGAAGAAATAGAGGCGAACAAGCCTGACTTATCGGAGATCCGTTTTGGCGCGATCGGGATCGGCAGTAAAGAGTACGACACATACTGTGGCGCGATCCTGACGGTTGATCGCGTTTTGCAGGATCGTGGCGCTAAAAAGATCGGCGAAATCCTCAAGATCGACATCACCGAACACGAAATACCGGAGGATCCGGCGGAAGAATGGCTGGGATCGTGGATTAATTTACTCAGATAATGCCTTTTTTTACCCCTTTATCTGTGGATAAAACACGTTATAACAGGGGTAAAACCGGTAGTTATCCCAATAACAACTCCCGGTCGTTTTCTGAGCTGTGCATAACCCCCCATTCAGATCCCAGCTTATACGGTGTGGGATCACCGATCTTTCACAGCTAATGATCCCGATTAAAGGGTTGATCATTCTGACGAATTTTGGGTTATCCACAGATAACGTCGATCCTAATAAGAGATCTAATAAAGAGATCTTTAAATAAAAAGATCTTTCTTTAATTACCTGACGATCAACCACGCTTGGTCGTTCGCACAAACTTGAGTAGAATCCCCCACCCCAGGGCCGTAACGATCGTTCGCAACCACGCGAGGTGCAGTACCATGTTTTATCCAGATCCTTTTGACGTCATCGTGATCGGCGGAGGTCACGCCGGCACAGAAGCCGCGATGGCTTCTGCTCGAATGGGACGTCAAACCCTTTTACTGACGCATAACATTGATACGTTAGGACAAATGTCGTGCAACCCAGCGATTGGCGGGATCGGAAAAGGACATCTGGTCAAAGAGATCGACGCCATGGGCGGCCTAATGGCCAGCGCTATCGACCAGGCGGGTATTCAGTTTAGGATACTAAACATCAGTAAAGGGCCTGCGGTGCGCGCTACCCGTGCTCAGGCAGACCGCGTGCTGTATCGACAGGCGGTGAGAACGGCACTGGAGAATCAGGAGAACCTGACGATCTTCCAGCAGGCTGTCGACGATCTGATAGTGGAAAACGATCGCGTGGTGGGTGTCGTCACCCAGATGGGACTGAAATTCCGCGCTAAATCCGTTGTTCTGACCGTCGGGACTTTCCTGGACGGCAAAATTCATATCGGGATGGATAACTACAGCGGTGGCCGTGCTGGCGATCCGCCGTCCATTCCGCTCGCTAAACGTCTGCGGGAACTGCCGCTGCGCGTCGGCCGCCTGAAAACAGGGACACCGCCGCGTATCGACGCACGCACTATCGACTTCAGCGTTCTGGGCCAGCAGCATGGCGACAACCCGATGCCGGTGTTCTCCTTCATGGGAAGCGCCAGTCAGCATCCAGCGCAGATGCCGTGCTACATCACGCATACCAACGAACGTACGCATGAAGTGATCCGCAATAATCTGGATCGCAGCCCGATGTACGCAGGCGTTATCGAAGGCATCGGTCCTCGCTACTGCCCGTCTATCGAAGACAAAGTCATGCGCTTCGCCGACCGCAATGCTCATCAGATTTTCCTGGAGCCGGAAGGGCTGACCAGCAACGAGATATACCCGAACGGTATCTCGACCAGCCTGCCGTTCGACGTGCAATGGCAAATTGTTCGCTCTATGGACGGGATGGAAAATGCACGCATTGTTCGTCCTGGCTACGCGATCGAATATGACTTTTTCGATCCGCGCGATCTCAAACCGACGCTGGAAAACAAATTTATCCACGGCCTGTTCTTTGCCGGCCAGATCAACGGCACCACCGGTTACGAAGAAGCGGCGGCTCAGGGCATGCTGGCGGGACTCAATGCCGCACGACTGGCCTTCGAACAGGACGGATGGACTCCCCGTCGCGATCAGGCTTATATCGGCGTGCTGGTGGACGATCTCTGTACGCTGGGGACCAAAGAACCGTACCGCATGTTCACCTCGCGAGCGGAATATCGTCTGATGCTGCGTGAAGACAACGCGGACCTGCGTCTGACCGAACAAGGCCGAGAACTGGGCATGGTCGATGACGTTCGCTGGGCGCACTTCAACGAGAAGCTGGAAAGCATCGAAAAAGAGCGTCAGCGCCTGCGTGATGTGTTCGTTCACCCGCATTCTGAGCAGGTCGCCGAGATCAACACGCTGCTGAAAGCGCCGTTGTCTCGCGAAGCCAACGGTGAAGATTTGCTGCGTCGCCCTGAAATTGACTATGCGCTGCTGACGCAGCTGCCGATGTTCGCACCGGCGCTGACCGATACCAAAGCGGCGGAGCAGGTCGAGATTCAGGTCAAATACGAAGGCTATATCGCCCGTCAGCTGGAAGAGATCGAAAAACAGCAGCGTAATGAAAATACCTTGCTGCCCGCTGAGCTGGATTATCGTCAGGTCAGCGGACTGTCAAACGAAGTGGTCGCCAAACTCAACGATCACAAGCCCGGCTCGATCGGTCAGGCATCCCGTATCTCCGGCGTTACGCCTGCCGCCATTTCCATTTTGCTGGTGTGGTTGAAGAAACAAGGGATGTTGCGCCGCAGCGCCTAAAAGAGCGCGGCCTAACGCCGCGCTGCATCATGTCTATCAAGCTAACAGAACGAAAAATCAGGATTTTGCGTGCTTACGAAACTAAACCACCTGCTGGACAGCGCTGGCATAACGTTGACCGATCGCCAGAAAACACAGCTGATTCAGTACGTTGAACTGCTGAACAAGTGGAACAAGGCCTACAATCTGACTTCGGTGCGCGACCCCGACCAAATGCTGGTGCGCCACATCATGGATAGCCTGGTGGTGGAGCCGCATCTGGAAGGACAGCGCTTTATCGATGTCGGCACGGGTCCGGGTCTGCCCGGCGTTCCGTTGGCCATCATCCGTCCTGACGCTCATTTCGTCCTGTTAGACAGCCTGGGCAAGCGTGTACGTTTTCTGCGTCAGGTGCAACATGAGCTGCAGTTGGAAAATATCGAACCGGTACAGAGCCGCGTAGAGGACTTCCCCGCGGAGCCTGCGTTTGACGGCGTCATCAGCCGCGCGTTCGCTTCTCTGCAGGATATGCTCGAATGGTGCCACCATCTTCCCGCGCGGCCTCAGGGCCGTTTCTACGCCCTTAAAGGCGTGCTTCCCGACGAAGAGCTGCATGCCTTGCCGGAGGGGATTTCCGCCGAGTCGATCGTCAAATTGACCGTTCCCGAGCAGGAAGGGGAGCGTCATTTGGTCATTCTGCGTCAGCTTTAATGTTGTTTTTTATCAAATAAGCACGAACTAATTGCACTTTTCACCCGATAGTCAGGGGCGTGCGCGTGATAAATTAGCGGCCTCAGTAATATTTAATGTGATGTTACACAGCGGTGTCTTTAATGCATTTTGACGGGAATGCGGGGTGTGGTTTTTTTAAACAGCCTGACAGTTTCGTTGCCGTTTTACGTGACGGATATGTGTTAATGATGTGAGATAAAATTATCCGGAATGTCAATAACGGGTTTTCGCTGTGGTTTTGTTATGTTTGCTGAGTGTTGGTTTTTAACTATTTGAAATTAAATAAATAAAAATAGCTATTTTTGCTAAAGACAAAAAAAAAGCCGATCGTTTATAAAACCCTGTGACTCGTTTTATGTGAGTAATATCACACAATGTAGCCGATTTAGTGCTGGTTTTATTAAAGTCGTGTTAACAGCATAGTTAGTAAAAATAAGGCTTCTGAAATAAATTTAAATAATCGTTCACCTTTTGGCTACTTATTGATTGAATTCGCTTGGCTGAAACGTATAATTTGCTCGTTTTTTGCTGCTTGACTCGATGCTCTAAAGGCAGTTTTATACGACTTTATTCAGCATACCTCTGAGAAAAGGTACGGGGAGAGCAAGCGTCATGTCTGTACCCCTTTACAATGGGAAAGTCGCGCTGCATTCGTTGCTGATACAATGCGTGGTGATGTTGGCGTTGAGCGCTATTTTCGCCACGGTCAGCCAGAAGGCCGCGGTTTCCGCATTAGGCGGGGGATTGGCAGCCTGGTTGCCGAATATGGTGTTTATGCTGTTTGCCTTACGGCGGAACGTGCAGACACCATCAGCAGGACGCATTGCCTGGTCATTTGCTGTGGGCGAGGCGCTGAAAATGCTCTTCACCATTGCATTGTTGGTGGTGGCGTTAGGCGGGTTTCATGCGGCATTCCTTCCGCTTGGCCTGACATACTTGTCGGTGTTGGTTATCCAGATCGTGGCACCCGCTGTCATTAACCGTTACCGTAGTTAACAACAAAAAGGGTAAGAGACATCATGTCTGCTTCAGGAGAAATCTCTACTCCGCAAGAGTATATCGGCCATCATCTGACGCATTTACAGGTGGGTTCGGGCTTCTGGGCGATCAACATCGATTCGATGTTTTTCTCAGTCGCTCTTGGCATACTCTTTCTGGTTATCTTTCGTTCAGTCGCTAAAAACGCAACCAGTGGCGTGCCTGGCAAGCTGCAGACCGCAGTTGAGCTGGTCGTAGGTTTCGTTGATAGCAGCGTGCGTGATATGTATCACGGCAAGAGCAAGTTGATTGCTCCTTTGGCGCTGACCATTTTCGTCTGGGTTTTCCTGATGAACTTTATGGACCTGCTGCCGATCGATTTGCTGCCGCAAATTTGGGCGAAGATTTATAGCGCCGCCGGGCACGATCCTGCTCATGCTTATTTGCGCGTGGTACCTTCTGCCGACGTGAACATTACGCTGTCGATGGCGTTAGGCGTTTTCATTCTGATTCTGTTCTACAGCATCAAAATGAAAGGCGTGGGCGGCTTTGTCAAAGAGCTGACATTGCAGCCGTTTAATCATCCTGTCTTTATTCCTGTCAACCTGATTCTTGAAGGTGTCAGCCTGCTGTCCAAACCGGTTTCACTGGGTTTGCGACTGTTTGGCAACATGTATGCGGGTGAGTTGATCTTCATCCTGATTGCCGGCTTGTTGCCGTGGTGGTCTCAATGGTTGTTGAATGTCCCCTGGGCCATTTTCCACATCCTGATCATTACGCTTCAGGCTTTTATTTTCATGGTTCTGACGGTTGTTTATCTCTCGATGGCATCTGAAGAGCATTGATTTTCTTTCAACACAATAACGTTTTAACTGAAACAAACTGGAGACTGTCATGGAAAACCTGAGTGTGGATCTGCTGTACATGGCTGCCGCGTTGATGATGGGTTTGGCGGCTATCGGTGCTGCGATCGGTATCGGCATTCTGGGTGGTAAATTTTTGGAAGGCGCTGCACGTCAGCCCGATCTGATTCCTCTGCTGCGTACACAGTTCTTTATCGTAATGGGTCTGGTGGATGCAATCCCGATGATCGCTGTGGGTTTGGGTCTGTATGTGATGTTTGCGGTCGCCTAAACAAGCTTGTGCTTGTCAGGTGATGGAACATCAACCATTTAACTTACGAAGAGGCATTGTGCTGTGAATATTAACGCTACAATCCTCGGCCAGGCCATTGCGTTTGTCCTGTTTGTCCTGTTCTGCATGAAGTACATATGGCCGCCGATTATGGCAGCCATTGAGAAGCGTCAAAAAGAAATTGCTGACGGTCTGTCTTCTGCGGAACGCGCCAAGAACGATCTGAACCTAGCGCAGGCCAATGCGACCGATCAACTGAAGAAAGCTAAAGCGGATGCTCAGGTCATTATTGAGCAGGCGAATAAGCAACGCGCTCAGATTCTGGAAGAAGCGAAAGTGGAAGCAGAAACGGAACGCAACAAAATTGTGGCGCAGGCCCAGGCTGAGATTGACGCTGAACGCAAACGCGCTCGCGAAGAGCTGCGTAAGCAGGTCGCCTCGCTGGCCATTGCGGGTGCCGAGAGAATTATTGAACGTTCCGTGGATGAAGCTGCTAACAGCGACATCGTCGATAAACTGGTCGCTGAACTGTAAGGAGGAAGGGGCTGATGTCTGAATTTGTCACGGTAGCTCGCCCCTACGCCAAAGCAGCTTTTGACTTTGCCGCAGAACACCAGGCGGTTGAACACTGGCAGTACATGCTGGCATTTGCTGCAGAAGTAAGCCGAGATGAACAGATCGCCGAACTGCTTTCCGGCGCTGTCGCGCCGCAAACGCTGGCGAATACCTTCATCGAGGTCTGCGGTGATCAACTGGATGATGCGGGCCAAAACCTGATTCGGGTTATGGCCGAAAACGGGCGTTTACCGGTGCTTCCTGAAGTACTGGAACAGTTTGTTCAACTTCGTGCGGCACAGGAATCGACAGTTGATGTCGAGGTGATTTCCGCCACGACGTTGAACGAGCAGCAGCTATCCAAGATAGCGGTTGCGATGGAACAACGTCTGTCACGTAAAGTGAAGCTGAATTGCAAAATTGATAAGTCTGTTATGGCCGGCGTGATCATTCGCGCAGGCGATATGGTGATAGACGGCAGTATTCGTGGTCGTCTGGATCGTCTGGCAGACGTCTTGCAGTCTTAAGGGGACTGGAGCATGCAACTGAATTCCACCGAAATCAGTGAACTGATCAAGCAGCGGATTGCTCAGTTCAATGTTGTGAGCGAAGCTCATAACGAAGGTACTATCGTTTCCGTCAGTGACGGGATCATCCGTGTACACGGTCTGGCCGATGTCATGCAGGGGGAAATGATTTCTCTGCCCGGCAACCGTTATGCCATCGCACTGAACCTGGAGCGCGACTCCGTGGGTGCCGTGGTGATGGGTCCGTATGCGGACCTGGCCGAAGGCATGAAAGTGAAATGTACCGGCCGTATCCTGGAAGTTCCGGTAGGCCGCGGCCTGCTGGGCCGAGTGGTCAACACTCTGGGTGCGCCTATCGACGGTAAAGGTCCGATAGAGCACGACGGCTTCGCCGCCGTTGAAGCGATTGCGCCGGGCGTAATCGAACGTCAGTCTGTCGACCAGCCGGTTCAGACCGGTTACAAATCCGTCGATGCGATGATTCCGATCGGCCGCGGTCAGCGTGAGCTGATCATCGGCGACCGTCAGACCGGTAAAACCGCGCTGGCCGTTGATGCCATCATCAACCAGCGTGATTCCGGCATCAAATGTATCTACGTCGCTATCGGCCAGAAAGCCTCCACCATTTCCAACGTGGTTCGCAAACTGGAAGAGCATGGCGCGCTGGCTAACACCATCGTGGTTGTGGCTACGGCCTCCGAATCTGCCGCTCTGCAGTATCTGGCGCCTTATGCCGGTTGTGCGATGGGTGAGTATTTCCGTGACCGCGGCGAAGACTCACTGATCATTTACGATGACCTGTCCAAACAGGCTGTCGCTTATCGTCAGATTTCTCTGCTGCTGCGCCGTCCGCCGGGCCGTGAAGCATTCCCGGGCGATGTGTTCTATCTGCACTCCCGCCTGCTGGAACGTGCTGCGCGTGTTAACTCGGAGTACGTTGAAAAATTCACCAACGGTGAAGTGAAAGGCAAAACGGGTTCTCTGACGGCGCTGCCTATCATTGAAACTCAGGCAGGTGACGTTTCCGCGTTCGTTCCGACCAACGTTATTTCCATTACCGATGGTCAGATCTTCCTGGAATCCACCCTGTTCAACGCCGGTATTCGTCCTGCTGTTAACCCAGGGATTTCCGTATCCCGTGTGGGTGGTGCAGCTCAGAGCAAGATCATGAAGAAACTGTCCGGTGGTATTCGTACCGCTCTGGCACAGTATCGCGAACTGGCGGCGTTCTCTCAGTTTGCTTCCGATCTGGATGATGCAACGCGTAAACAGCTGAACCACGGTCAGAAAGTGACTGAACTGCTGAAACAGAAACAGTATGCGCCGATGTCCATCGCGCAGCAGTCTCTGGTGCTGTTCTCTGCAGAACGCGGTTATCTGGAAGACGTTGAGCTGTCTAAAGTGGGAAGCTTCGAAGCGGCGCTGCTGGCCTATGCCAGCCGTGAGCACGGCGAACTTCTGCAGCAGATCGACCAGACGGGTGCTTATAACGATGAAATCGAGGGTCAATTCAAAACTATCCTCGATACCTTTAAAGCAACCCAGTCCTGGTAATTGCCCGCGGTCTGCCTCACGGCAGACCGCTAGGCTATTGAGGAGAAGCTAAGATGGCCGGCGCAAAAGAGATACGTAGTAAGATCGGAAGCGTCCAGAATACGCAGAAGATCACTAAAGCGATGGAGATGGTCGCCGCTTCCAAAATGCGTAAATCGCAGGATCGTATGGTGGCCAGCCGTCCTTATGCTGAAACTATTCGCAAAGTGATTGGTCACCTTGCGTTAGGTAATTTGGAGTACAGACATCCGTACCTGGAAGAGCGCGAAGTTAAGCGCGTCGGGTATTTTGTGGTGTCTACAGACCGTGGCCTGTGCGGTGGCTTGAATATTAACCTGTTCAAAAAGCTTCTGGCCGAGATGAAAGAGTGGGGCGACAAGGGCGTAGAAAGCGATCTGGCGCTGGTAGGTTCGAAAGGCGTCTCTTTCTTCAATTCCGTTGGCGGAAACGTTGTCGCTCAGGTAACGGGTATGGGCGATGCCCCCAGCCTGTCTGAATTGATCGGACCGGTAAAAGTCATGCTGCAGGCCTATGACGAAGGTCGTCTGGACAAGCTGTATGTGGTGAGCAACAAATTCATCAATACCATGTCTCAGGAGCCTCAGGTTGTTCAACTGCTGCCTCTGCCCCCGGCGGAAGACAGTGCGCTGAAGAAGAAGTCCTGGGATTATCTGTATGAACCCGATCCTAAGTCGCTGCTGGATACCCTGTTGCGCCGTTATGTGGAGTCTCAGGTTTATCAGGGCGTCGTAGAGAACCTGGCCAGCGAGCAAGCCGCGCGAATGGTTGCGATGAAGGCCGCCACCGATAACGGCGGTAATCTGATTAAAGAGCTGCAGTTGGTATACAACAAAGCTCGTCAGGCCAGCATCACTCAGGAACTCACCGAGATCGTCGGGGGAGCCTCCGCGGTTTAAGCTAGGTTAACGAATTACGTATTGTCGAATTACGTAGAGGATTCAAGATGGCTACTGGAAAGATTATCCAGGTAATCGGCGCCGTGGTGGACGTCGAGTTCCCTCAGGATGCCGTACCGAAAGTGTACGATGCGCTTGAGGTTGAAAACGGTGCTGAAAAACTGGTGCTGGAAGTACAGCAGCAGTTGGGCGGCGGCGTTGTTCGTTGTATTGCAATGGGGACTTCAGACGGTCTGCGTCGCGGCCTGGACGTTGCTAACCTCGGTCACCCGATTGAAGTGCCGGTAGGTAAAGCGACGCTGGGTCGTATCATGAACGTACTGGGCGAGCCGGTCGACATGAAAGGCGATATCGGCGAAGAAGAGCGTTGGGCTATCCACCGCGAAGCGCCGGCGTACGAAGAACTGTCCAACTCCCAGGAACTGCTGGAAACGGGTATCAAGGTTATCGACCTGATGTGTCCGTTCGCCAAGGGCGGTAAAGTCGGCCTGCTCGGCGGCGCGGGTGTGGGTAAGACCGTCAACATGATGGAACTGATCCGTAACATCGCTATCGAGCACTCGGGTTATTCCGTGTTTGCGGGTGTAGGGGAACGTACTCGTGAGGGTAACGACTTCTACCACGAAATGAGCGAATCCAACGTTCTGGATAAAGTGTCTCTGGTATATGGCCAGATGAACGAGCCGCCGGGTAACCGTCTGCGCGTAGCACTGACCGGCCTGACCATGGCGGAGAAATTCCGTGATGAAGGTCGCGATGTTCTGCTGTTCGTCGATAACATCTACCGTTATACGCTGGCAGGGACCGAAGTGTCCGCACTGCTGGGCCGTATGCCTTCCGCAGTAGGCTACCAGCCGACGCTGGCGGAAGAGATGGGTGTGCTGCAGGAACGTATCACTTCCACGAAAACCGGTTCCATCACGTCCGTACAGGCCGTTTACGTCCCTGCGGATGACTTGACCGACCCGTCGCCAGCCACCACCTTTGCTCACTTGGATGCAACCGTGGTACTGAGCCGTCAGATCGCGTCTCTGGGTATCTACCCGGCCGTTGACCCGCTGGATTCCACCAGTCGTCAGCTGGATCCGCTGGTGGTTGGTCAGGAACACTATGATGTCGCTCGTGGCGTGCAGTCCATTCTGCAGCGTTACCAGGAACTGAAAGATATCATCGCGATTCTGGGTATGGACGAACTGTCTGAAGAAGACAAACTGGTCGTATCCCGTGCGCGTAAGATCCAGCGCTTCCTGTCTCAGCCGTTCTTCGTGGCAGAAGTGTTCACGGGTTCTCCGGGTAAATTCGTCTCTCTGAAAGAGACCATCCGTGGCTTTAAAGGCATCATGGACGGCGAATACGACCACCTGCCGGAACAGGCGTTCTACATGGTTGGTTCCATTGACGAAGCAGTGGAAAAAGCCAAGAAACTGTAACGCCTTGATAGGAGGGTGACATGGCTGCTATGACTTACCATCTGGATGTCGTGAGCGCGGAACAGGCAATGTTCGCCGGTCTGGTACAGAAAATTCAGGTGACCGGTAGCGAAGGCGAGCTGGGGATTTACCCTGGTCACGCCCCCCTGCTGACGGCCATTAAGCCTGGTATGGTGCGTATTGTTAAGCAACACGGTGATGAAGAATTCATCTACCTGTCCGGCGGTACCCTTGAGGTACAGCCGAATGCGGTCACCGTGCTGGCTGATACCGCCATCCGTGGGCAGGATCTTGATGAAGCGCGGGCTTTGGAAGCGAAGCGGAAGGCTGAAGAGCATATCCGTAGTTCACATGGTGATGTGGATTATGCTCAGGCCTCTGCTGAACTGAGCAAAGCCATTGCTAAGCTGCGCGTTATCGAGCTGACCAGAAAATCGATGTAACAGATATCGTCTCCAAAAAGCCGGCCGGTTTTTACCTGCTGGCTTTTTTTATACCCGTGGTCCGGGCGATGTTGAGGGGAGCAACACCTGAAAACGTTGCAAAAGGGTCGCCTCCGCGAAGGAATTCGCCATTTCGTCGGCGTTATCTCGCAAAATGAGGCCAAGCGGGATTTTTCGCTGAAAAATATGTAGTAATCCGGTGTAATAATAGGGTTAACTTTCATTCGTCCCACTTGGTGGGCACCAATCAGTTTCAGTCAGGATGCCTATGTCGAACAGTGCTATCAGCGTCGTTATTCTTGCCGCCGGCAAGGGGACGCGCATGTATTCCGATCTTCCCAAAGTTCTCCACCCGCTGGCGGGTAAACCGATGGTTCAACACGTGATTGATACCGCCATGAAGGTGGGTGCCGAACGCGTTCATCTGGTCTATGGTCACGGCGGCGATCGCCTCAAAAAGACGCTATCCGGCGAAGCGCTGAACTGGGTGTTGCAGGCCGAACAATTGGGGACAGGTCATGCGATGCAGCAGGCGGCGCCAGCGTTTAGCGATGACGAAGATGTCCTGATGTTGTACGGCGATGTTCCGCTGATTTCCGAAGCGACGCTGAAGCGTCTGGTTCAGGCCAAGCCTGACGGCGGTATAGGCCTGCTGACCGTCAATGTGGACGATCCTACGGGCTACGGACGCATCGTTCGGCAGGACAACGAGGTCGTCGGCATTGTGGAACATAAAGACGCCAGCGAGGCGCAGCGTGAAATCAGCGAAATCAATACGGGGATTCTGGTCGCGGGCGGTCGCGATCTGAAGCGCTGGCTCAGCCAACTGACCAATAACAATGCGCAGGGTGAATACTACATCACCGATATCATTGCGATGGCGGCTCAGGAAGGACGTCGCGTTGCAGCGGTACACCCTGAGTGTGCCAGCGAGGTGGAAGGCGTCAATAACCGTCTCCAGCTGTCTCGTCTGGAGCGCATCTATCAGCTGGCGCAGGCGGAAAGGCTGCTTCTGGAAGGGGTGATGCTGCAGGACCCGGCGCGGTTTGATCTACGCGGCAACGTGACGTTTGGCCGTGACGTCACCATTGACAGTAATGTCATACTGGAAGGCGACGTGACGCTGGGGCATCGCGTGACGATTGGCGCAGGCTGCGTGATCAAAAACAGCGTCATTGGTGATGATTGCGAAGTCAGTCCATACTCGGTATTAGAAGACGCCGTGCTGGAAGCGAAATGCACTATCGGACCTTTTGCACGCCTGCGTCCCGGCGCTGAGCTGGCCGAAGGGGCTCACGTCGGCAACTTCGTCGAAATGAAAAAAGCCCGGTTGGGTAAAGGCTCCAAAGCTGGCCATCTGACCTACTTGGGCGATGCTGATATCGGCGCGAACGTCAATATCGGCGCGGGCACCATCACCTGTAATTATGACGGGGCCAACAAGCATCAGACCATCATCGGAGATGATGTGTTCGTGGGCTCGGATACCCAGCTAGTGGCGCCGGTTCGCGTCGCTAAAGGCGCGACTCTAGGCGCGGGGACGACTGTCACTCGCGACGTTGGCGAGAACGAGCTGGTGCTCAGCCGTGTCCAGCAGACGAATATTGCAGGCTGGAAGAGACCGACGAAGAAAAAGTAAATTGCAGCGACGATGGCGTCGGATGTGTTCCATCGTCAAATAGACCATCCCGCCCGAATTGGGGTGGGATGGTATTGTCTTGATGAAAGACGGTTTTGTCCTGCCTTTTCATACTGATGCGAGAACTTGCAGGCCAAAACATAATAATTCCCCACTCTACAAGGCTCGGGGAGCCCGGAATAAACCGGATTAATCAGGTCAAAGACTTCATCGGTGACACAGTATGTCGCCTCTATAGGAATGCCATAATATGTGTGGAATTGTAGGCGCTGTCGCGCAACGAGATATTGCTGAAATCCTGCTGGAAGGGTTACGCCGTCTGGAATACCGGGGCTATGATTCGGCCGGTCTGGCGGTTGTCGATAACGAAGGGCATATGACCCGTCTGCGTCGTCTGGGCAAGGTGCAGATGCTGGCTCAGGCGGCGGACGAACATCCGCTGCACGGCGGCACTGGGATCGCCCATACGCGTTGGGCGACGCATGGCGAACCGTCGGAAGCGAATGCGCACCCTCATGTGTCTGAAAACATCGTCGTGGTGCATAACGGTATTATCGAAAACTACGAGCCGCTGCGTGAAATGCTGACTGCGCGTGGTTTCCGATTCGTTTCCGAAACGGATACGGAAGTCGTCGCGCATCTGGTGCGCTGGGAACAA
>NZ_CAMKXG010000040.1 GCF_946477055.1 Lonsdalea britannica
GCGAGTTCGTGCTGACGTCGAGCTTCGGTATTCAGGCGGCGATTTCTCTGCATCTGGTCACCCAGCAGTGTCCGCAAATTCCGGTGGTCTTGACGGACACCGGCTACCTGTTCCCGGAAACCTATCAGTTCATCGATAGCCTAACCGAGCAGCTGAAGTTGAACCTGAAGGTGTTTCGCGCCGAGCTATCTCCGGCCTGGCAGGAAGCGCGCTACGGCAAGCTATGGGAGCAGGGCGTTGAGGGTATCGAGCGTTATAACCAGATGAACAAGGTTGAGCCGATGAACCGGGCGCTACAGGAACTCGGTGCGCAAACCTGGTTTGCGGGCCTGCGCCGCGAGCAGGCGAGCAGCCGTGAAACGTTGCCGGTGCTGGCTATTCAGCGCGGCGTATTCAAATTCCTGCCGATCATCGACTGGGACAACCGACAGGTCTATCAGTACCTGAAGGCCAATGGCCTGAGCTATCACCCGCTGTGGGATCAGGGGTATCTGTCGGTGGGCGATACCCATACCACCCGCAAGTGGGAGCCGGGTATGAGCGAAGAAGAGACGCGATTCTTTGGTCTGAAGCGAGAGTGCGGCTTGCACGAAGGCTGACCCGAAGCCCCTCGTTTGAGGGGCTTTCTCTTGTGACGACAAGACATCCATAATCCTTTCTATTTTAGTTCGATGACCCGACGGCGGCCTGAGTACTAGGCCCTGAATAATGACGGTAACATACTGATGCAGCGGATAAATTCATCGCGTGTCGCCGTGATACCCGCAGTGCGACATGTTATTTTTACCGCCATTTGCAGAATGGAGCCGTGTGCGTAATGTCTGAAATGAAGAAAGTGTGGTGGAGAGACATCGACGATCGCGACGGCGTCTGGCAGGGATTAGCGCTGGAAAGTCCGTCCGGCCAGCGACCGTCGGGAAAACTGCAGCTGCTTGTGGGCGCGCAGGGTAGGGCGCAGGCGATCTGCGGAGATGACACCTTATTCTGGGCGGTGATGGCGATGCATGGCGCCGAGGCTAGCGTCCTTTGTCCGCGCAAAGACATCCGCCAGCAGTCATTACTCAGCCCGATTCGGTCCGCCGACGTCATGCGGGCTGGAGCTGTGCACTCGCCCACGGCGCGTCAGGCAGGGTGGTGTCGCTTCTTTGCCGAACGTTTGCTTTCTTCGCCTCAACCGCTGCTGAACAACGGTCAATGGCTGCTGCGGCCGATGCCTTATGTGTTGCCTGCCGCGCCGCGCACCACTCAGCCGCAGCCGATAAACGCGTGGCGTTTTCACGCTCCCCAATCCGCGGGCGAGTATTGTCCGCGCTGGGATCTATTTGGCGAAGACATCCCGGATCTGACCGCGTCAGACTCGGTCTTTCTTATCGACCGCTGGTGGGACAGCACGCAACTCCTGCCGCTGTCCGTAGTTGACCCCGCTTCATCACGGGTGAAGTGGTGGCGTAAAAAAGCGCGTGAAGGGGCATTACCGCCCATTCTGCTGTGGTTCGTCTCGGGACTGGGAGCCTATGTGATTTTAGATGGGCATTCACGGTTACAGGCCGCGCGAGACGAAGGCGTACCGCCTCTGTTTATCGTGCTGAGCGGCTTGTATCACCAGCGCTGGAAGCCAGATGTTGCCCAGCGGCAGCGGGTGGTCGATGCGCTGGCGCGTCAGCAGCAGTCAAATCCTAAGCTGAATCAGGATGCGATAAACCAGACGTTGATTAATGCTTATGATGACCGTGGCGCGCTGGCCGGAACGACATATAGCCGAGTGACGTCGCTGGACGAACGTTGGCAACGGGAGGTCAAGGCGTATCTGTGCCGCTATTCATTAACGGAACATTTGGCCCATTTCGGGATAACCGATTAAGGCTAAGTGCCCGCGTAGACGGTATGAGTCCGCTTTTTACGACTTGTAGAGTGATCCTTTATTCCATTACGGAACTTATCATGCGAATTCGGCATTTCAATACGCTTACCCCCTCGTTTTATAGTCCCATTATCACTTTTTTATCTTAGTAAAGGCATCTGTGAACTATCTCCCTGTATTTGCCGATTTGCGGCAGCGCCCCGTGCTGGTGGTGGGCGGCGGCGAAGTAGCCATGCGTAAAATCACGCTGCTGCTGCGGGCGGGCGCAGAGGTCCGGGTGGCGGCGCGCGAGCTGTGCGCCCCGCTTGATGCTTTGCAGCAGGACGGAAAAGTGGCCTGGATTGCCCGTGAGTTCAGTCCTGAGCAGCTGGACCCGGTGTTCCTGGTCATCGCGGCTACCGATGATGCTAAGCTCAATGAAGCGGTCTCAGAGGCCGCGGATCGTCGGCAAAAACTGGTCAACGTGGTCGACGATCAGCCGAAGTGCTCCTTCATTTTTCCGTCGTTGATTGACCGGTCTCCGCTGATGGTGGCGATCTCATCCAGCGGCACTGCGCCGGTGCTGGCGCGTTTGTTGCGCGAAAAGCTGGAGGCGTTGCTGCCTTCCCGTTTAGGACAGATGGCCGAGCTGGCGGGCAACTGGCGTAGCCGTGTCAAACAGCAACTGCCGACGATGACCGGCCGACGTCGGTTCTGGGAGCGCCTGTTCGACAGTCGCTTTGCCTCACTGGTGACGTCGGGAAAACTGACTGAAGCCGAGGACGCGCTGGAAGAACAGCTGATGGCGCCTCAGAACCAGCAAGGCGAGGTGTCACTGGTGGGCGCCGGTCCGGGCGATGCGGGGTTGCTGACGCTACGCGGACTGCAGGTTATCCAGCAGGCGGACGTGGTGTTGTACGACTATCTGGTGAGCGCGGACGTGCTGGAGCTGGTTCGACGCGATGCCGAGATGATTTGCGTCGGCAAACGCGCCAGCGCGCATCTGATGCCGCAGGACGAGATCAACCAGCGGCTGGTGACGTTGGCGCAGCAGGGCAAACGGGTCGTTCGCCTGAAAGGCGGCGATCCCTTTATTTTTGGTCGTGGCGGCGAGGAGCTGCAGCATGTGGCGAAAGCGGGCATCCCCTTCCAGGTGGTGCCGGGCGTGACGGCCGCGGCGGGCGTCACCGCCTACGCGGGGATCCCGTTGACGCATCGAGACTATGCGCAAAGCGTGGCTTTCATTACTGGACATCACCGCGTCGACGGCAAAGCGCCGGACTGGTCTACGCTGGCCCGTCAGCGGCAGACGCTGGTGATTTATATGGGCACGATGAAAGCGGCGGACATTAGCCGTCAGCTGATAGAAAACGGGCGATCCGCAGCAACGCCGGTCGCCGTTATCAGCCGCGGCACCTGCCGGGATCAGCAGGTGCTGACCGGTACATTGCAACAGTTGGAACCGCTGGCGCAGCAGGCGGCTACACCGGCATTGCTGGTGATTGGCGAGGTGGTGAATTTGCATGAGCAAATCGCCTGGTTTGGAGATCATTCGCGGGTGTCGGCCTCAGAACGTCGGCCAACAGTGGTGAATTTGGCTTAAGGTACGATTTTATGGACGAGAAAAGACTGACGCATCTGCAACAGCTTGAAGCAGAAAGTATTCATATCATTCGCGAAGTCGCGGCGGAGTTCAGTAACCCGGTGATGATGTATTCCATCGGTAAAGACTCCTCGGTGATGCTGCATCTGGCGCGCAAGGCGTTCTACCCCGGCACGCTGCCATTCCCGCTGCTGCATGTCGATACCGGCTGGAAGTTTCGCGAAATGTACGAGTTTCGTGACCGCACGGCCAAGGCATACGGCTGCGAGCTGCTGGTACACCGCAACCCGGAAGGGGTCGCGATGGGGATCAACCCGTTCGTACACGGTAGCGCAAAGCATACCGACATCATGAAAACCGAAGGGTTAAAGCAGGCGCTGAACAAATATGGCTTTGATGCGGCCTTCGGCGGCGCGCGGCGCGACGAAGAAAAATCGCGCGCCAAAGAGCGTATCTATTCGTTCCGCGACCGCTTCCATCGCTGGGATCCGAAAAACCAGCGCCCTGAGCTATGGCGTAACTACAACGGCCAGATCAATAAGGGCGAAAGCATCCGCGTGTTCCCCTTGTCCAACTGGACTGAGCTGGATATCTGGCAGTACATCTTCCTGGAAAACATCGACATCGTTCCGCTGTATCTGGCCGCAGAGCGCCCGGTGGTCGAGCGTGACGGTATGCTGATGATGGTCGATGACGACCGTTTCGAACCGCAGCCGGGTGAAACCATTACCCAGCGCATGGTGCGTTTCCGCACGCTGGGATGCTGGCCGCTGACGGGCGCGGTCGAGTCGCAGGCGCAGACTCTGCCGGAGATCATCGAGGAAATGTTGGTCTCCACCACGAGCGAGCGTCAGGGACGGATGATCGACCGCGATCAGGCCGGGTCGATGGAGCTGAAAAAGCGTCAGGGATATTTCTGAGGAGTTGCTGCATGAATCATGATATTGCCAAACAGATTGCCGATCAGGGCGGAGTCGAAGCCTATTTGCTCGCACAACAGGACAAAAGCCTGCTGCGCTTCCTGACCTGCGGCAGCGTCGACGACGGTAAAAGCACCCTGATTGGTCGCCTGTTGCACGATACCCGTCAGATCTACGAAGATCAGCTGTCTACGTTGCACAACGACAGCAAACGGTTGGGGACACAGGGCGAAAAGCTGGATTTGGCGCTGCTGGTCGACGGTCTGCAGGCTGAGCGCGAGCAGGGGATCACCATCGACGTCGCCTACCGCTATTTCTCTACCGAAAAGCGTAAATTCATCATTGCCGACACCCCGGGGCATGAGCAATACACGCGTAACATGGCGACGGGCGCATCCACCTGTGAACTGGCGATTCTGCTGATCGATGCCCGCAAAGGCGTGTTGGATCAGACTCGTCGTCATAGCTTCATCGCGACACTGCTGGGCATCCGCCATCTGGTGGTGGCGGTCAACAAAATGGATCTGGTCGACTATCAGCAGTCGGTCTTCGAACAGTTCAAGCAGGACTATCTGGACTTTGCACAGCAGCTGCCGGCGGATCTCAAAGTGACCTTCGTCCCGCTCTCCGCGCTGGAAGGGGATAACGTGGCGACGGCCAGCACGCAGATGAGCTGGTATAGCGGCCCTACGCTGCTGGAAGTGCTTGAGACGGTGGATGTCGCACCGCACAGCTTGTCGCAGCCTCTGCGTTTCCCAGTGCAGTATGTCAACCGGCCTAACCTGGATTTCCGTGGCTACGCGGGGACGGTGGCGTCCGGCGTGGTTCACGTCGGCCAGCGCGTGAAGGTGCTGCCCTCCGGCGTGGAATCCGCCATCGCTCGTATCGTGACGTTTGATGGCGATCTGCCGCAGGCGCAGGTCGGAGAAGCGGTGACGCTGGTGCTGGAAAAGGAAATTGATATCAGCCGTGGCGATCTGATCGTGGACCATGCAGAAACGCTGGAAGCGGTGCAGAGCGCGCAGGTGGATGTGGTGTGGATGGCGGAACAGCCATTGGTCGCCGGGCAGAGCTACGACATCAAGATCGCGGGCAAAAAAACGCGGGCGCGAGTCGAAAATATTCAGTATCAGGTTGAAATCAACACGCTGACCCAGCGAGTCACCGAGTCGTTACCGTTGAACGGTATTGGACTGGTGGAGCTGACTTTCGACGAGCCGTTGGTGCTGGATCGCTATCCGCACAACCATGTCACCGGCGGGATGATCTTTATTGACCGCCTGAGCAATGTGACGGTGGGCGCGGGTCTGGTACGCGAAGGTATTGAACAGACCTATGAAGAGCCCGGCGCTTACAGTGCATTTGAACTGGAGCTGAACGCCCTGGTGCGTCGCCACTTCCCGCATTGGGGTGCGCGCGATCTGCTGGGAGGGAAATAAGGTGTCTGAATCTCATTCCCTGCCGCCTGCGAATGAAAACGTGGTGTGGCATCCTCACGCAGTGACGCGAGCGGACCGTGAGCGTCGCCACGGCCATCGCGGCGCGGTCATCTGGTTTACCGGGCTGTCCGGCTCGGGGAAATCAACGTTGGCGGGGGCGCTGGAGCAGGCGCTCTACGCCGCGGGCGTCAGCACCTATTTGCTGGACGGCGACAACGTCCGGCATGCTTTATGTCGCGATCTGGGATTTACGGATGACGACCGGCGCGAGAATATTCGCCGCGTTGGGGAAGTCGCCAAGTTGATGGTGGACGCCGGTCTGGTGGTGCTCACCGCGTTTATTTCGCCGCATCGCGCCGAACGGCAGATGGTGCGCGATCTGCTTGAGGATCGGCAGTTTATTGAGGTGTTTGTGGACACGCCGCTGGCGGTGTGCGAAGCGCGCGATCCGAAAGGGTTATACAAGAAAGCCCGCGCAGGCGAGCTGCGCAACTTCACCGGGATCGACTCGATCTACGAAGCGCCCGAGCATCCGGAAGCCCATCTGGATGGCGAACAATTAGTAACAGATTTGATCGCTCAACTGTTAGCCATGCTGCGCCGTCTGGCTATCATAGACGCTTAACATTCTTGTTGAGCGTTGCCAAAACGCGTTGTGCCGGGAACACGAGTCGTATGGGAAAAACAGTACAGCGTGTCACGCTATTGCCGCATCGTCAGATCCATCCACCTTCGCAGGAAACGCCGGTGTCTTACCCCAGCCTCGGGGCGATAGCCGGTTTCTGTTTTTATTGGCTGGCGTTTGCGCTTTCCTTCTGGCTGTACGGCCTTGATGCCACACGGCTACTCATGCTGTATACCTGGCCGCTATTTCTGGCGTTATTGCTCCTCTGCGTACTGGTGGGCATGCTGTTTGGCCTGCTGTGGCAGCGTCGGGTTGTGCTGATGCTGCTGTGCTGCGGCGGTTCCGTTCTGTTTAGCTTCTGGCTGGTCTTTTCGGTAATTTCAGGCTGGTAGGCTATTATTCATAGCCGGACGGCCTCTGCGCCGGACTCCTGGCACCGGAACCTTCCTCCCTTCTAACGCGTTGTGTCCGGTGTTCTGGAGTGCCTGTGCCGGATTGTATTCAGCATTTGCATCCGCACAGTGGAGTCCTGATAAAAGTTATGGGATGATTAGGCGGCTTTTCAGGGGGCGGGATGGGAAAACTGACGCTGTTATTATTGGTACTTCTGGGCTGGCTGCAATATTCGCTCTGGCTGGGAAAAAACGGTATTCACGATTTGGTGCGGGTGAAGGACGGCGTTGCCGTTCAGCAAGCCAGCAATGCCAAGTTGAAATCCCGTAATGAACTGCTGTTCGCCGAAATCGACGATCTCAATGGCGGGCAGGAAGCCATTGAAGAGCGTGCGCGTAACGAACTGAGTATGATCAAACCCGGCGAATCCTTCTATCGTCTGGTGCCAAACCAGTCGGGCCATCAGGCCAACTCGACCTCTACGTCCCCTCAATCTTCCCCTTATTCGACTCCACGCTAGGTATGTTGACTCCGAAGGACGACCTGTCTGAAGTGATCGCCGTATTGCCTGCCGCCGGAAACGGCAGCAGAATGCAGGTCGATCGCCCGAAACAATATTTGAACATCGGTAACAAAACGATTCTGGAACATACGCTGGACGCGCTGTTTCAGCATCCCCGTATTCGTAAGGCCATTATCGCAATCAGCCCTGATGACGACTACTTTCAAACGCTGCCGCTGGCGTCCGATCCTCGCATTCAGGTCGTGCAAGGCGGACGGCAAAGAGCCGACTCTGTGCTGGCCGGTTTGCAGCAGGTTCAGGGTGTAGAATGGGTACTGGTGCATGATGCCGCTCGGCCGTGCCTGCACCCAGACGATTTGTCTCGTTTGCTTGAGCTGACTTCGCAAAGCGACGTCGGGGGCATTTTGGCCGCGCCGGTGCGTGATACCATGAAGCGCGGCAATGCGCAGGGCGATATTGAGCATACGGTAGAGCGTAACGCGCTCTGGCATGCCCTGACCCCACAGCTGTTCCCGCTGACGCTGCTGAAAAACAGCCTGGAACGCGCGCTGTCCGAAGGGGCGGAGATTACCGATGAAGCGTCGGCATTAGAGTTTTGCGGTTACCATCCTCAGATCGTCAGCGGACGGGCGGATAATATCAAAGTCACCCGACCGGAAGATCTGGCGCTGGCGGAGTTTTATCTGACTCGTAACCTTGAAAATCAAACTATTGTATAAACAAAGGAGCGTGTGCGATGCGTATCGGTCACGGTTTTGATGTCCATAAATTCGGTGGCGAAGGCCCGCTTGTGCTCGGTGGTGTAAGAGTTCCCTATACCCAAGGTTTGCTGGCGCACTCCGACGGCGACGTGGTGTTGCATGCCGTCACCGACGCGCTGTTGGGCGCCGCCGCGCTGGGCGATATCGGCAAACTGTTTCCGGATACCGACCCCGCCTTCAAGGGCGCGGACAGTCGCGAACTGTTGCGGCAAGCCTGGCGCCGTATCGCTGAGAAAGGTTATCGCCTGGGCAACGTGGACGTGACCATTATCGCTCAGGCGCCGAAAATGGCGCCGCACATCCCGCAAATGAGAGTCAATCTTGCGGAAGATCTTCAGTGCCATATGGATGACGTCAACGTGAAAGCGACGACCACCGAGCAGCTAGGGTTTACCGGACGCGGCGAGGGAATTGCCTGTGAGGCGGTGGCTCTGTTGGTGAAAAGCGATGCGTCGGGAGTGGTGGCATGGTGATGGAAACCTCTAACGAGCTCTACTGGATGCACGGTAAGCCTGCCGCAAGCGGCGTGCTGAAAGCGTCGGCAGAAGACTTTGAGGTGATTGAAGATCTCGGATTTCAGCCAGATGGCGACGGCGAGCATGTGCTGGTCCGGGTGCGTAAACGGGGCTGCAATACGTCCTTTGTCGCCGAAGCGCTGGCAAAGTTCGCTCGTCTGCCGGCCCGCGCGGTCAGCTATGCGGGTCTGAAAGACCGCCACGCCGTGACCGAACAATGGTTCGGCCTGCATATGCCGGGTAAAGCCGATCCAGACTGGCGGAGTTTTGAGCTGGAAGGCTGTGAAATTCTGGAAACGGCGCGTCACCGCCGTAAACTGCGCATCGGTAGCCTGCAGGGGAATGCTTTCACGCTGGTGCTTCGTCAAATCAGCGACAGAGCGGAAATCGAGACGCGGTTACAACGCATAGCCGAACAGGGCGTCCCCAACTATTTCGGCAGCCAGCGTTTTGGTCGTAACGGCAATAACCTGGAACAGGCTCGGCGCTGGGCGAATAATGAGATCCGTGTGAAAGAACGCGGTAAACGCAGTTTTTATCTTTCGGCCAGTCGTAGCGAGCTGTTTAACCGTGTCACCAGCGCCCGCTTGACGCAAAAGCTGGAAAAAACCGTATTGAACGGAGATGCGCTGCAATTGACCGGTCGCGGTAGCTGGTTCGTTGCACAGCCAGACGAGCTGGAGACATTGCAACGGCGTATTGATGAAAACGAACTGCAGGTGACGGCGCCGCTGCCGGGCGACGGGGAGCCGGGAACACAGGCCGATGCGCTGGCGTTTGAAGCGTCCTGTCTGGAAGATAACGAATTATTGCTGTCGCTGCTGCGTCGGGAGCGTCTGGAGCCCGCGCGCAGAGCTATCTTATTGTATCCACAACACATGGCGTGGTCGTGGCAGAATGACGACGTCGTCACCGTACGTTTCTGGTTGCCGTCAGGCTGTTATGCCACCAGCGTTGTGCGTGAGCTGATGCAGGTTGAAGAACAGGAGTTCGACAGCGGGATGTAGCGGTGTCTTGATCGCGACGGAGATCACTACGCTGTGACAGGGGCGAGCCTCTGTCCGAACAGCACAAACAACATTGATGAGGTTAGCCAAAGCTGGGGTTTGCGGGGAATGGTGAACAAACGCGTGCAGACATTACTGAAACAGTTGAGTCAGCAGGGAATTAAGGATGAACGCCTGTTACAGGCGATGGCCGCCGTACCGCGGGAGCGCTTCGTCGATGAAGCCTTTGAACACAAAGCCTATGAAAATACGGCGTTGCCCATCGGTTCTGGACAGACTATTTCCCAACCTTACATGGTCGCCAGAATGACCGAATTGCTGCGCCTGACGCCCGTATCCCGGGTTCTGGAGATAGGCACGGGGTCGGGTTATCAAACCGCCGTGCTAGCGCATCTGGTGCAGCACGTGTGCTCTGTGGAGCGGATCAAGGGACTCCAGTGGCAGGCTAAACGTCGTCTCAAACAGCTCGATTTGCATAATGTCTCTACGCGGCATGGTGACGGCTGGTTGGGATGGGCGTCCAAAGGGCCTTTCGATGCGATTATCGTCACGGCTGCGCCGCCGGAAATTCCTGTTGCCCTGATGGAACAGCTGGATGAAGGCGGCATCATGGTATTGCCGGTTGGCGAAGAGCAGCAAACGCTCAAGGTGGTTCAGCGCATCAACGGCGAGTTGATTATTCAAACCGTTGAGGGGGTTCGCTTTGTGCCTCTGGTCAAAGGCGAACTGGCCTGATGCTTCGTGCTGAGCGCGTGCCCGCCTTAAAATTTCAATACAACTATCTTATGGTACTAATTTGTTGATATTGCTAGCATCAACGAATGGTGCTGTCTCTGGTGGCCCGCCGGTGTCCGTTTCGATAACGATCACGGCGGCGCGTTGCTGAGTTTACAATGGAACGACGCGTTCCTGTGCTTGGCAATATCGCCAATTTTCGAGACAGCGAGCGGTATTTAACGAGTCAATTTTGGGTCATAGGGGGATTCGGCGCATGGGGAGCCAAATGATGAACTGGCGTCAGCTCGCGGTATGTACGGCAATTGCTCTGGGGTTGGCGGGCTGCGCCGACGGTAACGATCAGCCTGCCTCAATCAGCAGCGTGGGCGATGGTGGCAATGCCTCTGGCCGTAGCGGCGCGATCGCTTCACCACCACGCCTCTCTTCATCGGCGAACTCACGACCTGTCGCGGCTGTCAGCACGCCGGTTATTTCCACTCCTGCTGCCTCGCAAGGCGGTAAAATCGTCTATAACCGCAGCTATGACGCGATTCCTAAGGGTAGCTATACCGGGAATACCTACACCGTAAAACGCGGCGATACGCTGTTCTACATCGCGTGGATCACGGGTAATGATTACCGTGAGCTGGCACAGCGCAATAATATCCCAGAACCTTACAGTTTGAATGTCGGGCAGAGTTTGGCGTTGGGCAACAATATGAACACCAGCGCAGGGCAGGGCATGGCGGTCGCCAGCGTGCCGTCAGCCCCCGTTATGACCACTTCCAGTTCACGTAGTGGGCATATGCTTCCAGCGAATGCAGCGGCAGGAGGAGTTTCTCAGCCGTCGAGCAGTACGCAAATACAAACTTCACAGGTTGATTCCACCTCAACTAATGCGTATTCTGCAAATTCGGGTAAACAGAATGTGGGTAAGATGTTACCTGCTACAGGGGCTGCAGTTTCCGCTCCTGCTACCGAACCAACGCCGGTACCTAGCAGCAGCAATGCCGCTATTACTGGTTGGCGTTGGCCTACAGATGGGAAAGTCATAGATAATTTCTCAGCCTCTGAGGGGGGAAATAAAGGGATTGATATCGCTGGCTCACGTGGGCAGACCGTGGTTGCTACCGCCGGAGGGCGTGTGGTGTACGCGGGCAACGCTTTGCGCGGTTACGGGAATCTGATAATCATCAAGCATAATGATGACTACCTGAGCGCCTATGCCCATAACGAAACCATGCTGGTCCGGGAACAACAAGAGGTTAAGGCGGGACAACAAATAGCTACCATGGGTAGCACCGGAACCAGTTCAGTACGCTTGCATTTTGAAATTCGTTACAAGGGGAAATCCGTAAACCCGCTGCGTTTTATTCCGCAGCGATAAATCGGGCAGAGTGCTTCGGTATTCTGCCAAGGGATCACGGGTAGGAGCCGCTTATGAGCCAAAGTACGCTGAAAGTTAACGAGTTACATGAAGATACTGATTTCGACGAGAATGGGCTTGACGTATTTGACGATAAAGCGCTGGCTGAGGAAGAAACCAGTGACAATGACTCTTTAGATGATGAGTTATTGTCACAAGTTAGCACCCAGCGTGTTCTAGATGCTACTCAACTCTATCTGGGAGAAATTGGCTATTCGCCTCTTTTAACCGCCGAAGAAGAGGTTTATTTTGCCCGGCGAGCGTTGCGTGGTGACGTATCATCACGCAAACGTATGATCGAGAGTAACCTGCGGTTGGTGGTGAAAATCGCCCGTCGCTATAACAATCGGGGGCTAGCCTTGCTGGACCTGATTGAAGAAGGGAACCTTGGTCTGATCCGAGCCGTTGAGAAGTTTGACCCAGAAAGAGGGTTTCGTTTTTCAACGTATGCAACCTGGTGGATCAGGCAGACCATAGAGCGGGCGATCATGAATCAAACCCGCACCATTCGTTTACCTATTCACATTGTCAAAGAACTTAATGTTTACCTGCGCACAGCACGCGAGTTATCCCATAAGCTAGATCATGAGCCCAGTGCGGAAGAAATTGCCGAACAGCTCGATAAACCAGTTGATGACGTGAACCGTATGTTGCGTCTGAACGAACGTATCACTTCCGTTGACACGCCGCTGGGCGGAGATTCTGAAAAGGCGTTGCTGGATATTCTGGCCGATGAGAAAGACAACGGTCCTGAGGACACTACGCAGGATAACGATATGAAGCAAAATATCGTTAAATGGTTGTTCGAACTAAAT
Organism: Lonsdalea britannica; assembly: GCF_946477055.1. GTDB lineage: Bacteria > Pseudomonadota > Gammaproteobacteria > Enterobacterales > Enterobacteriaceae > Lonsdalea > Lonsdalea britannica_A. The sequence goes on from NZ_CAMKXG010000040.1 coordinate 12,585, forward strand.
GCAAAACAGCGAGAAGTTCTTGCTCGTCGCTTCGGCCTTCTGGGTTATGAGGCGGCCACGCTGGAAGATGTTGGTCGTGAAATTGGTCTGACTCGCGAACGCGTGCGTCAGATTCAGGTTGAAGGACTGCGTCGTCTGCGTGAAATCCTGCAAATGCAGGGGCTCGATATTGAAGAGCTGTTCCGTGCATAATCACCACTAATCACGGTGACGAGAATAAAAAAATGGTGGGGGAACCCACCATTTTTTATGACTGAAACCGGAGTGTGATTAACGCACGACCTGCGAAAGCAGGAAGTCCACCACCTCATCCGTCTTAATCATTTGTTTCTCACCCTGACGACGGTTTTTGTACTCGATATCCTCGTTGTCCAGGTTACGATCGCCAATCACGATAGTGTGAGGAATACCGATCAGCTCCATGTCCGCGAACATCACGCCAGGCCGTTCTTTACGGTCGTCCATCAAGACTTCCACGCCGTTATCGCGCAACTGCTGATAAATACGTTCTGCGACTTCTTTTACGCGGAAGGATTTATGCATGTTCATCGGCAGAATAGCGACCTGGAACGGTGCGAGTACGTCCGGCCAGATAATCCCGCGATCGTCATGGTTCTGTTCAATCGCAGCGGCGATCACACGGGAGATGCCAATACCATAGCAGCCCATCGTCAGCGTCTGGTTACGGCCGTCTTCGCCCTGAACCGTCGCCTTCATGGCTTCTGAGTATTTGGTGCCAAGCTGGAAGATATGACCTACTTCGATACCGCGTTTGATCTGCAGCGTGCCTTTGCCGTCTGGGCTCTGATCGCCTTCAACCACTTTACGGAGATCAGCAACCTGCGGTAGCGCGACGTCACGCTCCCAGTTGATGCCGAAATAGTGTTTACCGTCGATGTTGGCGCCCGCGCTGAAATCGCTCATCACGGCAACAGTTCTGTCGATAACGACCGGCAAGGACAGATTGACGGGACCCAGCGATCCCGGACCTGCATTCACCAGCGCGCGAATTTCTTCTTCCGTGGCGAAAGTCAGCGGGCTGGCGACCAGCTCCAGTTTTTCGGCCTTCACTTCGTTCAGTTCGTGATCGCCGCGAACCAGCAGGGCAACCAACGGATGAGCGCTTTCTTCCGTCGCTTTCACCAGCAGCGTTTTAACCGTTTTTTCTACCGGAACGTTGAACTGTTCGACCAGCTCGGCGATGGTTTTGGCGTTGGGCGTTTCTACCAGCGTCATGTCCTGCGTCGGCGCGGCGCGTTCAACGTGTGGCGCTACCGCTTCGGCTAACTCGATATTCGCGGCGAAGTCGGATTCAGTAGAAAAGACGATATCGTCTTCGCCACAGGCGGCCAGTACTTGGAATTCGTGAGACGTGCTGCCGCCGATAGAACCGGTGTCTGCCTGTACGGCGCGGAAGTTCAGATCCATCCGGCTGAAAATTTTGGTGTATGCCGAATACAGCGCATCATACGTGGCCTGCAGGGATTCCTGAGAAGTATGGAAAGAGTAAGCGTCTTTCATCAGGAACTCGCGCGCGCGCATGATACCGAAGCGCGGACGGACTTCGTCACGGAACTTGGTCTGGATCTGGTAGAACGTCAGCGGCAGCTGTTTGTACGAGCTGATTTCATTACGCACCAGATCGGTGATGACTTCTTCATGCGTCGGGCCCAACACAAACGGACGCTCGCCGCGATCGGCGAAGCGCAGCAGCTCGGGACCATACTGCTCCCAACGACCGCTCTCCTGCCACAGGTCCGCAGGCTGAACAACAGGCATCGAAATTTCGATGCCGCCGGCGCTGTTCATTTCTTCACGCACGATATTTTCGACTTTTTTCAAAACGCGCAAACCCGTCGGCAACCAGGTATAGAGACCTGAGGCGAGTTTACGAATCATTCCTGCGCGCAGCATCAGCTGATGACTGATAACCTCGGCGTCGGCGGGCGTCTCCTTTTGAGTGGAGAGCAAATATTGACTTGTACGCATGGTGTTGTAGTTCCGTAAGAACGATAAATGGCGTGGGCCGATGGGGCCTGAGCATAAATAAAAAGTGGCTTAGTTTACCAGCGAGGAACGTTCCCCAAAAGAGATGCAGACGTTTTTTAACGGCTATCCAGGCATATTACTTCTGTTTGTTCGCCGGTCACCCTCCAACGCACGTTGAATTCCAGTAATAGCGCGGCATATTCCTTGTCATCATGGCTCGTTTTGCGATAGGCCGGACGCGGATCTTGCGCTAATACCTGCGTGATGAAGCGGCGTAAATGAGGATAGCGATCGTGCCATGCGATCAGCTGTTGTTCCGCCAGCGGAGAGAATGTCACCGGCATATCCGCATACGGCGCGCAGGGCGCAAAACCGGCTTGTGCCTGTGGCTGGCTTTCAGCGAAGGGGAGGTAAGGCTTGATATCAATGACTGGCGTGCCATCCACCAGATCCAGGCTACCGAGTTCCAGCACTAGCTCGTGCTTGTCGGCGCGCACGCCTTTCAGTTCCACCAAAGACATCCCGACAGGATTGGGGCGAAACGTTGAACGGGTAGCGAAGACGCCCATACGCGCATTACCTCCCAGACGAGGAGGCCGCACAGTGGGGCGCCAGCCAGCAGACGCCGTTTGATGAAACACGAACAGCACCCATAGATGGCTGAAGTCGGAAAGCCCGCGCACGGCTTCTGGCTGGTTGTAGGGCGGCAGCAGGTGTAGTTCACCTCCACCATCTTCAATCAGGCCCGGCTGTCGGGGGACGGCAAACTTCTCTTTATAAGGGGAGCGGATAACACCGATCTGATCGAAGCAAAACTCGCTCATTGAGAGGAGACTTTCAGCGCAGTGCCTTCACAGATGGCCTGACGATAGCAGCTGTCGACATCGCTCACAATCTGGCACTCATGCAGCAGGACCGCATTCGCTTTCAGACTGGTCGCCCGACTTTGCAATCTTTTTCGCGCGGTCGCGATGCTGGGCTGGGGATCCTGCGCCGTTGCCTGGCATGAGGAACCGGAGACTTCGCCCATATCGTGGAAAGGTTTTCCTACCAGCTCTTCAGCGCTTTTATACAGAACGGCCGGCGTAGCCGGGGGAGCCGGTTTGGTTTTAGGTGTTGTTTCAACGGCTGGCGGTGTCTGGGGCTGGGATGTGGAGGGTGTATTCGATTTGTGTAGCAGAGAACATCCTGTCAGCGACAGCGATAACATTACAATGGGCATGACACGCATAGCTTTTCCTCTGGCTTTCATAAGTGCGCTTATTGAAGCAAGCTACGCGAAAAATAACAAGACGGGCCGAGGCCCGTCAGTAGGATATTTTATCGTTTCCTGCAATGAGAAACTTACCAGCCTTTGACGGCACCGCCATTAAACGTTTTCAATGCGGCCTGATTCACTTCATCAGACTGATACGCGCTGACGAACTTCTTCACGTTTTCCGCATCTTTATTGTCTTCACGGGCCACCAGCAGATTGACGTAAGGAGAGTCTTTATCCTCTACAAACAATCCGTCTTTGGAGGGCGTCAGATTGATCTGGCTGGCGTAAGTGGTATTGATAACGGCCAGAGCGATCTGGTCATCATCCAGCGAGCGCGGTAACTGCGGCGCTTCCAGTTCTACCAGCTTCACATGTTTCGGGTTTTCGACGATATCTAGTGAGGTCGGCAGCAGTCCAACATTGTCTTTCAGCTTGATCAGACCGACTTTCTGAAGCAGCAGCAGGGAACGGCCCAGGTTGGTCGGGTCGTTAGGAATAGCGACTTGTGCGCCGTCCTGCAATTCGTTCAGCGATTTGATTTTCTTCGAGTAGCCCGCGATGGGGTAAACGAAGGTGTTACCGACAGAAACCAGTTTATAGCCGCGATCTTTGATCTGCTGATCCAGATACGGTTTGTGCTGGAAGGCATTCAGATCGATGTCGCCTTTGCTCAATGCTTCATTCGGAAGAACGTAATCGTTGAAGGTCACCAGCTCAACATCCAGACCGTATTTTTCCTTGGCCACTTTCTGAGCCACTTCCGCGACTTGCTGTTCGGCACCGACAATGACGCCAACCTTAATATGGTTAGGGTCTTTTTCTTCCTGCCCGCATCCTGCCAGCGCCAGAGCACCGACCAATGCGCCTACTGCGGCGATAGATTTCAATTTAATAGCCATATTCCTTACCTCTGCTTAACAGTCTTGTTATCACGCACTTTCAAGGTGCATGGCAATGGAACAATTACTTGCGAGTGACAGCCCGTACTGCGCGATCGCCGCAGAATTGAATGATAAAAACCAACACAACCAACAGCACTAATACTGTATTCATCACCGTGGAGTTATAACCGACATAACCATACTGATAACCGATTTGTCCTAGGCCGCCAGCGCCAACGGCTCCCCCCATTGCAGAATAGCCCACCAGGGTAATCAATGTGATGGTCGCAGCGTTAATCAGACCCGGTAAAGCTTCAGGCAGTAAGATCTTTTTAATGATTTGCATCGGCGTGGCGCCCATTGCCCGCGCGGCTTCGATCAATCCTCCGGGGATTTCCAACAGCGCATTTTCCACCATACGAGCGATAAACGGTGCTGCACCGACGGTGAGCGGCACGATCGCAGCCTGAAGACCAATCGAGGTGCCGACAATCATGCGGGTAAACGGAATCATCCACACCAGCAATATAATGAAAGGGATGGAACGGAAGATATTCACGATGGCCGAAAGCGCCCGATAAAGTTTGGGATTGGCAATAATCTGTCCCGGACGCGTTATATAAAGAAGAACGCCGACAGGCAGCCCCAGAACGAAACCGAAGAAGCCTGAAACCAGGGTCATCACAATTGTTTCCCACACGCCGCGGGCCATTAACCACATCATGGCTTCAGACATAACCGAGTACCTCTATATTTGCATGGTTATCTTGCAGGAATTTGATTGCTGCGGTGGTCTCTGCTTCCGTGCCGGCCATTTCCGCCAGCATGACGCCGAACTTAACGCCGCCTGCGTAATCCATCTGCGCACTGATAATATTGTTGTTAACGTTGAAGCGCCGTGCGATTTCAGACAGTAAGGGAGCATCCACAGACTGACCGGTAAACTCCATGCGCAGTAAAGGAATACTGCCTTCATGAGGCGTCGGCGTCATGCGTGCGACATAGTCGTCCGGAATATCCAGATGTAACGTGGAGTGGATGAATTTCTGAGCCAGCGGCGTTTTGGGATGAGAGAACATCTGCCCTACGGTGTCCTGCTCGATCAGACGTCCTTCACTAATCACGGCGACCTGATCGCAGATACGCTTCACGACATCCATTTCGTGGGTGATCAGCAGAATGGTCAATCCCAGACGGCGATTGATATCTTTCAGCAACTCCAAAATAGCGCGAGTGGTGGCCGGGTCCAGCGCGCTGGTGGCTTCATCACACAACAGAACCTTGGGATTACTGGCCAATGCGCGGGCGATGGCAACGCGCTGTTTCTGTCCGCCTGAAAGATTGGCGGGATACACATCGTGTTTATCCGACAGCCCAACCAGTTCCAGCAGCTCATTGACGCGCTGTTTGATCTTGG
>NZ_CAMKXG010000041.1 GCF_946477055.1 Lonsdalea britannica
GCGGAGTGCCGGATTTGGTGCTGATGCTGCTGATTTTCTATGGGCTGCAAATCACACTCAACCATGTGACGGAGTTTCTGGGCATGAGCCAGATTGATATTGATCCGCTTTCGGCGGGCGTGATCACGCTGGCTTTCATCTACGGTGCGTATTTCACCGAGACGTTTCGCGGCGCGTTTATGGCCGTTCCGCGCGGCCAGATAGAGGCGGCGCAGGCGTATGGATTCAGCGGTATGCAGGTTTTCCGCCGGGTGCTGTTCCCCGCCATGATGCGTTTCGCGCTGCCCAGCATCGGCAACAACTGGATGATTATTCTGAAAGCGACGGCGCTGGTGTCCATTCTGGGGCTGCACGATGTGGTCAAAGCGACCCAGCTGGCGGGTAAAGGCACCTGGCAGCCGTTCTTCTATACCCTGATGGCCGGGGCCATCTATCTGCTGCTGACCACCGTCTCCAACGGCGTCTTACTGTGGCTGGAGCGACGTTACTCCATGGGCGTGAAGAGGGCCGAACTATGATCGAGATCCTGCAACAATATTGGCAGCCGCTGCTGTGGAGCGACGGCTATCGGATCACCGGTCTGGCGATCACGCTGTGGCTGCTGATTGTCTCCGTGCTGTTGGGCGGCTTGCTGGCACTGCCGCTGGCGATGGCCCGCGTTTCCTCGTCGCGCTGGCTGAGTTTTCCCGCGTGGCTTTACAGCTACATCTTTCGTGGTACGCCGCTGTATGTGCAGCTGCTGGTGATCTACACCGGCATGTACAGCCTGGAAGTCGTGCGCGGCACCGAGGTGCTCAACGCCTTTTTCCGCAGCGGGATGAACTGTACGATTTTGGCGTTGGTGCTGAATACCTGCGCGTACAGTTCGGAAATTTTCGCCGGCGGGATCCGTGCGGTGCCGCATGGCGAGGTGGAGGCAGCGAAGGCCTATGGTTTCTCGCGTGCCAAGATGTACCGTTGCATCATCCTGCCGTCCGCGTTGCGTATCGCGCTGCCTGCCTACGGCAACGAAGTGATTATGATGTTGCACTCCACCGCGCTGGCGTTCACCGCCACGGTGCCGGATCTGCTGAAAGTGGCGCGTGATATCAACGCCGCCACCTATCAGCCTTTCTATGCTTTCGGCCTTGCCGCCGTGCTTTACCTTGTCGTTTCCTACGGTCTGATTCGCCTGTTCCGCAAAGCGGAAAAACGCTGGCTGATCCATCTAAAACCTTAATCATCCGCGCTGGATAGCAGGAGAATGTGCTATGTCTGAGAAGAAAAAATTAGTCGTGACCGAGCTGCACAAACACTACGGCGAACACGAGGTGCTGAAAGGCGTTTCGCTGTCCGCCAGTGCGGGCGACGTGATTTCCATCATCGGCTCCTCCGGTTCCGGTAAAAGTACGCTGCTGCGCTGTATCAACTTTCTCGAAAAGCCGACGGAGGGCACGCTGTGGGTCAATGAGAAAGAGATCCGACTGGTGCGGGACAAAGACGGCCAGCTGAAAGTGTTTGATAAGAAACAGCTGCAGCTACTGCGTACGCGGCTGACGATGGTGTTTCAGCACTTCAACCTGTGGAGCCACATGACGGTACTGGAAAACGTGATGGAGGCGCCGATTCAGGTGCTGGGCATCAGTCGCGCTGAGGCACGCGAGCGCGCGATCCGCTATCTGGACAAAGTCGGCATCGATGAACGGGCGCGCGGAAAATATCCCTCAAGCCTGTCCGGCGGGCAGCAGCAGCGCGTCTCCATTGCGCGCGCGCTGGCGATGGAGCCGGAGGTGCTGTTGTTTGATGAGCCGACATCGGCGCTGGACCCGGAGCTGGTGGGGGAAGTGCTGAAAATCATGCAGCAGCTGGCGGAAGAGGGCAAAACCATGATTGTGGTGACGCATGAAATGGAGTTCGCCCGTCATGTCTCCACGCAGGTGGTGTTCCTGCATCAGGGCGTGATTGAAGAGCAGGGCGCGCCGGAGGCGGTGTTCAACAATCCCCAAAGTCCGCGATTGCAGCAGTTTCTGTCCGGCGCGTTGAAATAAGCGCAATAAAAAACCGCCCGACAGTCGGGCGGTTTGAGCATGGGTCATCGCGCGCGGCGTTGACCGGAGTGAGACTCCGCGCCGCGGCAGGCATTCATCAACGCGGGATGCGGCGATCCCACTGGCGGTTAAAGACCTCTTGACCGTTATGCTGGATACGCATATCCGCCGTCACGATAAAGTGGGTGAGATCGCCGCGTAGCTCCAGCGTGATCTCTGCCTCGGTCCACCAGCCTTCACGTCCCATTTTCATCGACTGCGTCAACAGATAGCGGGCCGACAGCGGGTCCTGACTGTTGATGGTCAACTGACGACGCAGGCTGTGGTCGACGGTAGTGTCGATGTCGTCGAAGCGGTAAACCCCCTCGCCGAACACGCCGCCGACGCCTTCGGTGACGTAGGTCCAGGTATCGGTGACGATGTCATAGGACGCGTGACGGTCGACTCGTCCCGGCGACAGCACGGTCAGCGGCGTATCCGGCGCGGTCTTGGGATGCGGGTTGGGGCCAGCGATAGGCTGTACCGACTCGCAGACCGGCAGGCGCAGCTGCGCGCTTGCCAGATCGACGCTGAGCGTTGCTGCTTCGGCCATCGGCCAGACCATCGGCCAGTAGGTCGTTGCCAGCGAGACGCGCAGACGATGCCCGGCGGGGAAGCGCCAGGCGATGCCGTCCAGCTGAACGTTGACCTGCACGGTTTCTCCCGGCGTCAGCGGGGTATGACGATCCTGCCCCTGCAAATGGCTCAGATTCACCCAGCCGTGCGAAACGCGAGTCACCGCGCCGTCTTCCGCGACGTCGGACAGGCGCACATACAGCATCGCGGCGGGCTTATCACTTTTCAGCGCAACGCTAAACTGCGGCAGGCCGTAGATCGTCAGCATGTCCTGCAACGGCTCGCTTTCATAAAACGTCGCCAGACCGTCGTCGATGCGCTGATCGCTCGGGCTTTCGCCCAATACGCCCGCGCCCATCCATTCTCCGCCCATGACGCCGTGGCTCTGCGGCGAACAGACGTTCTGCCAGCCAGCGTGCTCATCCGGCTGGTCGTTCAACTGGCCGCGCTGCAGCCAGAAGGTGCGCGGGGTGGTAGCCGCCGCGGTGTCGCCCTCGATGCCGATCCATTCGCCCGGCGCTGTCGGCCGCTGCGAGCTGGGGCGCTGGCTCTCGTTCATCCACGCCTGCACGCGCGGTCCGTCCAGTACGTCGTTGTCTTCGCCTTTCAGCCAGTGATCCCACCAGCGCACGGCTTCTTGCAGGAAGCCGATGGCCGGTTCCGGCGTCCCGTCCTGCGGGTAAATGTGCGCCCACGGGCCGATGATGGCCTTGCGCGGGACTTCAAGATTGTCCATCAGGCGGAAGACGGCGTTGGTGTAGGAGTCGGCCCAACCGCCAATCGCCATCACCGGGCACTGAATGTCAGACCATTCTTCACCGACGGAACCATGACGCCAGTACGCGTCGCGCAGCGGATGTTCCATCCACTGGGCGGGGAAGAACGGCATGTTGTCCAGCCGGTGCATCCAGTCCTGATACCAGCTTTCGCCGATCAGCGCCGGGTCCTGCGGACGGCTCTGGTACGCCATCATGATGCCGCCCCACCACAGGTTGTCGTTCAGCAGACAGCCGCCTTTGTAGTGGATGTCGTCGTTATAGCGATCGTCGGTCGAGCAGACGGTGATGATCGCCTTCAGCGCTGGCGGACGGCGCGCGGCGAGCTGCAGGCAGTTAAAGCCGCCCCAGGATTTGCCCATCATGCCGACCGCGCCGCTGCACCACGCCTGACGGCTGATCCAGTCGATCACTTCCAGCGCATCTTCCTGTTCCTGCAACAGGTATTCATCGGCCATCAATCCGTCGGATTCGCCGCTGCCGCGCATGTCCACGCGCAAGACGGCGTAGCCGTGGCCCGCAAACCAGCCGTGCATCGGTTCATCGCGCGTACGGGTTCCGTCGCGTTTGCGGTAGGGAATGTATTCCAGAATGGCCGGAACCGGTGTTTGATGCGCCTGCTCTGGCAGCCACATCCGCGCCGCCAGACGGGTGCCGTCGGCCAGCGTGATCCAGAAATGTTCGGTAACGACGACGTTGTGCGGGAAGTGGGTTACGGTTTCTTTCATCATATTCCTGTCGAAATTTCATTGCTGCGCGTCTCCAGAACTTCGTCGAGCCAGGAGCTGCGCATTTCAGGGACGGAGGTCAGCAGTTTTTCGGTGTAAGGGTGCATCGGGGCGCTGAAGACTTTGCCCGTCGGGCCTTGCGCGACGATATTGCCCTGATACATGACCGCGACCTGCTGAGCGACGCGTTTGACCGTGCCGAGATCGTGCGTGATGAACAGATAGGAGAGCCCCAGCTGCTCTTGCAGCCGTTTGAGCAGGTTCAGCACGCCCTCGGCGACCAGCGGATCAAGCGCGGACGTCGCTTCGTCGCAGATAATCAGATCCGGATTGGCGGCCAGCGCTCGCGCGATGCAGACGCGCTGCTTCTGCCCGCCGGAGAGTTCGCCGGGATAGCGGTCGGCCAGCGAGGTCGGCAACTCGGTCAGCTGGAGCAGCTCCTCGACGCGGGCGCGCACCTGCTGGCGGTTGTGGCCGAAATAAAAGGCGATAGGGCGGCCGATGGCTTCCAGAATCGTCTGCCGCGGATTCAGCGCGACGTCCGGCAATTGGTAGATCATCTGGATGCAGCGCAGCGTCTCTTTATCGCGTTGCTGATAGCGATGCGCCAGTTTGACGCCGTCAAAGATCGCATCGCCCTCGGTATCGTTCAGCAGACCGCACAGCGCCCGCGCCAGCGTGCTCTTACCGCTGCCGGATTCGCCGATAATCGCCAGCGTTTGCCCTTTGGGCAGCGACAGCGAAACATCGTGTACTACCCGTTTGCCGCTGTAGCCGGTGCTAAGACGGTCCAGCGTCAGCAGCGCGGAAGCGTCGGACTGTGTTTCTTCGCCCGGCGTCAGCGCGTGCGTGCGTTCGGAAACCAGCTGTTGCGTATAGGTTTCCTTCGGCGTCTGCAAAATGACGTCGGTCTCGCCGCATTCCACGGCGCGTCCCTGACGCAGCACCAGAATGCGGTCGGCGATCTGGGACACGACGGCCAGATCGTGCGTGATGTACAGCGCGGCGGTATTAAACTCCCGCACCAGCTTGCGCAGCATCACCAGCACTTCGATCTGCGTGGTGACATCCAGCGCGGTGGTGGGTTCGTCCATGATCAGCAGGTCGGGTTTGCAAGACATCGCCATCGCCGCCATCGCGCGTTGCAGCTGTCCGCCGGAGAGCTGATGCGGGTAGCGTTTGCCGATGTTTTCCGGATCGGGCAGATCCAGCGCGGTGAACAGCGTCGTGGCCCAGGCGTTCGCCTCGCTGCGGCTCATCAGACCGTGTCGCAACGGGCCTTCACACACCTGTTTGCCGATGGTCAGCGCCGGGTTGAACGCGGCGGCGGCGCTCTGCGCCACGTAGGCGACGCGGCGGCCGCGGATCGCCTGCTTCTGCGCGTTGGAGAGCGGCACGATATCTTGATCGTCGATGCGGACTTCGCCCGCGCTGATGCGGCAACCCGGACGGGTATAGCCCATCGCGGCCAGCCCGATGGTGGACTTGCCCGCGCCGGATTCGCCGATCAGGCCAAGGACTTCGCCCCGTTGCAGGGTGAGCGAGATGTCCTGCACCAGCGCGCGTCCCTTGTCTTCGGTTTCGATACGCAGGTGACGGATGTCGAGAACAGGTTGATTCATGCTTCATCCCCCAGTGAGAGGTTGTTGCGCAGCAGCAGCCAGTCCACGACCAAATTGACGCCGATGGTCAGCAGCGCGATGGCGGCCGCCGGATAGAGCGGCGCCAGCAGCCCGAAGTTGATGGCCTGCGCGTTGTCGCGCACCATGCTTCCCCAGTCGGCGTACGGCGGTTGGATACCCAGGCCGAGGAAGCTGAGGCCGGCGATGAACAGGAACGTGAAGCAGAAACGCATGCCGAATTCGGCCAGCAGCGGCGGAATGGCGTTCGGCAGGATTTCCCGCGTCAGGATCCAGCGCAGGCCTTCGCCGCGCAGCCGGGCCAGTTCTACATACTCCTGACACACGATGTCCTGCGCGACCAGACGCGCCAGCCGGAAGACGCGGGTGGCGTCGAGCAGCGCGATAGTGCCGACCAGCACCGGGACCGAGGTTCCCAGTACGGAGAGGACAATCAGCGCCAGAATCAGGACCGGAATCGACATCAGGGTATCGACGATACGCGTCAGCACGACGTCGACCCAGCGGCCGTAAATCGCCGCGGTGAAGCCGGTAATGATCCCGATGACGAAGGAGCTGAAGGTGATCACCAGCGCAATGGCGATGGTAGTGCGGGCGCCAAACAGAATGCGGGACAGCATATCGCGTCCCAGACTGTCGGTGCCGAGCAGCGCGTCAGCCGACGGTGCTATCCAGATGTCGCCGACCTGCGCGGTTTCGCTATGCGGCGCCAGCCAAGGCGCGAACAGCGCGCCAATCAGATTGACGGCGATAATCAGCAGCCCGATCCACGCCGAGAGCGGCACTCCGCTCATTTTTGTTATTTTCATGCCTGACTTACCTCGTATGTCGCAGTCGGGGGTTACACCAGATAGCCAGCAGATCGGCGACGGTATTCAGCAGGATATAAGTCCCGCCGAACAGCAGTCCGCACGCCTGCACGACAGGCAGGTCGCGTTTACTGACCGCATCGACCATCAGCTGTCCGATTCCCGGATAGACGAAGACGACTTCGACCAGAATCACGCCGACGACCAGATACGCGAGGTTAAAGGCCACCACGTTGATGATGGGCGCCAGCGCGTTGGGCAAGGCATGGCCCAGCACGATGCGCCAGCGCGGGACGCCTTTCAGCAGCGCGGTTTCGATATAACCGGCCGACATGACCGCGCCTACTGAGGCGCGCGTCATGCGCAGCATGTGCGCCAGCACCACCAGCACCAGCGTGAGCATCGGCAGCGTTGCGTTATACAGCCGCTGCGTCAGCGAGTCGTCCGGGCTGACCATCGCCAGACTGGGGAACCAGGCGAAGTGGATGGCGAAGAAAATCACCAGCAGGTAGCCGACGAAAAACTCCGGGACGGAGATGCTCAGAAGCGTCAGCGAGTTGGCGAGCCGGTCGAACAGCGAACCGCGCCAGATGGCGCAGGCAATGCCGAGCGCCACCGCCAGCGGAATGGCGATCAGCGCGGCATAGGCGGCCAGAAACAGCGTGTTTTCCAGACGGGGCAGCAGCTCTTCACTGATAGGACGCCCGTTGGCCAGCGAGGTGCCGAGATCGCCGTGCAGCACGCCAGCCAGCCAGTGCAGATAGCGGCCGACGGCAGGCTGATCCAGCCCCAGCTGGGTGCGCAGCGCAGCAATGGTTTCCGGGGTGCCGTTCTGGCCGAGCAGCGCGCTGGCGATATCGCCGGGCAGCAGCTCGGTGCCGAGAAAGATCAGCATGGAAACCAGCCAGAGCGTCAACAGCCCCAGCAGTAGACGATGAAGAATATGCTTTTTCATTACGACTCCAGCCAGACGCGCTCAGCCAGACGTCCCCCCATAAAGTTGAACAGCGGATGAGGGGTGACGCCGCCCAGTTTTTTGCTGGTCGCATCGAGATAGTCGCCGAACAGCGGAATCATCGCTCCGCCGTCATCGCGTGCGATGCTCTGCAGTTCGCCGTAGATGTCGGCGCGCGCTTTCTCGTCCAGCATGGAACGGGCCTGCAACAGCAGCTCATCGAAGCGGTCGTTTTTCCAGTGGGAATCGTTCCACTTGGCGGTGGACTGCCAGGCGGTGGAAAACATCTGGTCGGCGGTCGGTCGGCCTCCCCAGTAGCCCATGCTGAACGGGGCTTTCATCCACACATTTTCCCAGTAGCTGTCGGCGGGCTGGCGTTTGATGGTCACCTGAAGGCCCGACTGGCTGGCCTGTCCCTGGAACAGCGCCGCCGCGTCCAGCGCGCCTGCGAAAGCGGCGTCTGAGGAGGATAGCTCCAGCGGTAGCGTAGTCAGCCCGGCCTTTTTCAGGTGGAACTTGGCTTTGTCCGGATCCCACGCGCGCTGCGGCAGATCGTGGTTAAAGAAGCGGTCGGTTTTCGGAATCGGATGGTCGTTGCCGAGGCTGCCGTAGCCGCGCAGCACGGTGGACAGAATTTTTTCGCGGTCGATGCCGTATTTGATCGCGAGGCGCACGTCGTTGTTGTTGAACGGCGCGGCGCGGCAGTCCATCAGGAACGTGAAGTGCTGACCGCCGGAAGATCGAATGATATTCAGCATCGGGCTGCGCTTCAGGAAATCGACGGTTTTGAAATCGACGCGGTTGATGGCGTGTACCTGCCCGGAAATCAGGGCGTTAGTGCGGGCGGTCGGATCGTTGATGACCAGCACTTCCACGGCGTCGACGAACGCGCGGTTCGGCTTCCAGTAGTTCGGGTTGCGTTTGAAGCGGGAACGAACGCCCGGCTGATAATAGTCGAACGTGAATCCGCCGGTTCCGATAGGGTGTGACCAGTCGGTGAAGCCGTTCGGCACCACCAGCAGGTGATAGTCCGCCAGAAGATACGGCAGATCCGCGTTGCCGCTGTCGAGTGTGATGGCGATTTCGTCAGGCGCGGTGCGGGCGAGTTTCGTGATACTGGACAGCTGTGATCGAATCGCGCTGCGCGAGCTCTCCCCACGGTGCAGGTTGATGGAGTAGATGATGTCATCCGCATCCAGCGTTTTGCCGTTATGGAAGGTGACGCCCTGACGCACTTTGAAGCGCCACTCTTTGGCGCCCGGTTCGACCTGCCAGCTTTCCAGCAGCTCCGGCGTCGCCTGATTGTTTTCATCAATCTCGATCAGACCGTTCATCAGCATATAGGCCTGATTGAGCGGAACCCAGTCGCTGAACAGCGTGGGATCGAGCGTATCGCTGGTGTTCCCGCCAGACATACCCAGTTTGAGCGTGCCGCCTCGCTTCGGTACGGCTTGTGCAGCAGAACTACTCAAAGGAAATGAAGAAAGTACACTACTCGCTCCAAGGAGTGCGGCAGTATTGAGAAACGACCGGCGGCTGAACTGAGCCTGCCCGAGCAATTTCTGTAAGTCCGAATGCTCTTTTTTCATTTATTTCTCCCCATGGTGTTGGTTTCATTTGCGTATTTACCACTCGTCGAGGAGTGAAATAGGTCTGTGACCTGTCATCTTACTGATGATTTATATGTTCTGTTTTCTCTATCCATTAATGCCAAAACGCGGCTCAGGATACTTCAAAAAGGCGCATTTTTCTAATCGACGACGCCAGAAGGGAAAAGTGGGCGACGAAAAACAGAATGTCACCTCGTGAATTATCGCTGTCACAGGCGCTATTTTTCCCTCGCGACAGAGGCGAGTGTAATGCGTGGTTGGCGTGATTTATTCTCAGGCTTGTCACCGATTATCGACGAGGTGATTAGCGGACAAAAAATATCGACGTGGGCCAGTGATGCGGTGCTGAAATTTATTCCATTAGGACGCGTTGATGCCGCAGGAATAACGGCTTAAAACGCCGTCGCTGGCAGCGGTAAATAGGTCGGCATTGAGATGAAAGAATAACGGGAGAGAAAGCGGCTTCATCGGATGCACTTAAAATAAAGTCCAATGATATTTATTTATCTGTAATTGAATGGTTTTTTGTTATGGTCTTTGTAGGAGGGGATGGTGAGTAAATAGACAATCATTTCTCTTCTCTGTTTATTTCATGAGGAAGAATTCAGGGTGTTGAAGGACGAAAAAATGAAATAGCGCTCTCCCTTTCTCTATTGCTGAAATAGGTCTGTTTCGATAATGATCTGGGCCAGGTATTGTTTCCAATCTATTCGCCAAAATGGAGGGTATTAACGTTATTCATCCGCCGTTAAATATTTTGCTGAAGGGGCAATTTTTAATCGGCTGCTGCCAGCTCGGCATCGCCGGTGATTTTAGGGTGAACGCACAGCGTCACCTTCGTAAATTAAACACGATATCCCCCCACAGAAAGACACTCATTACGTTTACTTATATTTAAAGCCGATTGTAGCGTGACGATTTTTCAGCACGGTATTTATCGCTGGGTTGGAAGAATAAATAGGTGTTTCCGAGCGATAAAACACGTTATGGCTGCCGTCTTTCACTGCGGTCGCTGGGTAAGGCGGAGAGGGCGGTTTAATAAAATACCCTTGGGGGGTATGATAAAATGATCGTAGCGCGTAGAGTGTCAGGCAGGTTTTCAACGTTTGCGCGTCCGGGCCCCACGATCTTTTTGGGCTTGCCTGCTGCCCGCGAGATAACACCCTTGTCTGCAAACAGATTAGGACAGACCCCTATGAGCCAACCCCAGCCTCTTCATCTTGCCGTCACCGGCATGTCCTGCGCCGCGTGCGCCAGCCGTATTGAACGCGTCCTTAATCGTCTGGATGGCGTCTCCGCCAACGTGAACTTCGCCAGAGAGAAAGCGGTGGTGCGTCTCGATGACGCGCGCAGTACGTCCAATGACGTGATCGCCGCGATCCGCAAAGCCGGGTTCGACGTGGCGGATCAACGGGTATCGCTGGCCGTCGACGGCATGAGCTGCGTCGCCTGCGCGGCACGTATCGAAAAGGTGCTGAATAAGGTGGAAGGGGTGACGGCGGCGGTCAATTTTGCCGCTGGCCGGGCGCAGGTCAGCGTGACCCCCGGTAGCGCCACGCCGGAATCACTGATCGCGCGTATCGAACGCGCCGGGTTTACGGCGCGTCAGGTGATGGCGGGCGATCTGGAGGCCGAGCGTCAGCGGCGCGATCAGGCCTGGAAAAAAGATCGCAATGCGTTGCTAGTGGCCGCCGTACTGTCGTTTCCGCTGCTGTTTGAAATGGTCGCGATGTTTTTCGGGCAGGCACACTGGCTGCCGGGATGGTTCCAGTGGCTGCTGGCGACGCCGGTGCAGTTTTGGTGCGGCCGTCACTTTTATCGCCGGGCCTGGAGCGCGCTGCGCAGTGGAACGGCCAATATGGATGTGCTGGTGACGCTGGGCACCAGCGTCGCTTACGCGTTAAGTCTGGTGACGCTCCTGACCTCGGAGCACGGCGATCTCTACTTCGAGGCCAGCGCCGCCATTATCACGTTGGTGCTGCTCGGCAAGCTGTTGGAAGGTAAAGCCAAGTCTAAAACCGGTGACGCTATTGAGGGGCTGTTGCGCCTTCAGCCGCCAATAGCGCACGTCGACGTTGACGGCGAATGGCAGGACCGTGATGTGGCATCCCTGCGCAGTGGCGATGTCTTTCTGGTCAGACCGGGCGAGAGCGTGCCCGTTGACGGCGTGGTCATCGACGGGCTGTCTGAGGTCAATGAGGCGATGCTGACGGGCGAAAGTCAGCCCGTGGTGAAGCAGGCGGATGCGCAGGTCTACGCGGCGACGCAGAATCATAGCGGTGCGCTGCGGGTGCGGGCGACCGGCGTCGGCAGCGATACCGCGCTGTCGCGTATCGTGCGTCTGGTCGAAGAGGCTCAGGGCTCTAAAGCCAGCGTGCAGCGGCTCGCCGACCGGGTTTCCGCGATCTTTGTCCCTGTCGTCATTACGATTGCCGTGCTGGCGTTTGTGATCAACTGGCTGGTGACCGGGCAATGGGAGACGAGTCTGGTCAACGCCGTCGCCGTGCTGGTGATAGCCTGTCCGTGCGCGTTGGGACTGGCGACGCCGACCGCGATTATGGTCGGAACCGGTCAGGGTGCGCGGGCCGGGATCCTGTTTCGCAACGCGAGCGCGCTGGAAAACGCTCAGCAGTTGCAGGTGTTGGTGATGGATAAGACCGGGACGCTGACCGAAGGACAACCTGCCGTGGTCAACGTGCTGCCCGCTGACGGCGTAACGGAGGACGAGCTGCTCAGTCTGGCGATGGGGCTGGAGCAGAACTCCGAACATCCGCTGGGACAGGCGCTGGTGAAGTATGCGCAACAGGCCGGGGCGACCGCGGCGGAAGCGCGCGGATTTAACGCTATCGTGGGGCGCGGCATCAGCGCGCAGATAGGGGATAGCTCCGTGATTTTGGGTTCTCCCACGTTCCTGGCGTCGCGCGGCGTGGCTTTTGATTCCGCGCTCCCCGCGCTGCAAGAGCAAAAGGGGCTGACGGTGGTGGGGCTGGCGCGAGATGAGCAACTGCTTGGCTATGTCTGTTTCGAGGATCGGCTGCGTGACGATGCCGTGGCGACGGTGGAGACGCTGCACCGGCAGGGGATTCGCGTTGTCATGCTGACCGGCGATAACGCGCGGGCGGCGGAGCGGGTGGCCGAGCGAGCCGGGATCCGTCAGTTTATTGCCGAAGTGTTGCCGGAGCAGAAAGCGGAGCAAATCGCTCGCCTGCAGGCGGAGGGATACTGCGTCGGCATGGTCGGCGACGGCATCAACGATGCGCCCGCGCTGGCGGCGGCCGATGTGGGATTTGCGGTCGGCGCCGGTTCGAATATCGCGCTGGATACGGCGGACGTAGTGCTGATGCAAAACCGTCTCGGCGGATTGCCCGACGCTATTAGCCTGTCGCGCGCGACGCTGAATAAGGTCAGGCAGAACTTGTTCTTCGCCTTTTTCTATAATGTGCTGGGGATCCCGCTGGCCGCATTCGGCCTGCTCAATCCGGTGATCGCCGGCAGCGCGATGGCGCTGAGTTCTGTCTCCGTTTTGAGTAATTCACTGTGGTTACGCCGCTGGAAGCCGCGCCGCAAGGGGTAAGTTTCTCGTGGGTTTAAACAAACGTTCAGAACAGAGGAGTGTGACGATGTCTCATACAACATTAACGGTATCGGGGATGGTGTGCGGCGGTTGCGTCAGCAAAGTGACTCAGGCTTTGCAGTCACTGGAAGGCGTGAGTCAGGTTAATGTGACGCTGGAGAGTGGCCTGGTTGACGTCGAGTATGCGGAAACAGGCACCGCCAACCCAGACGCATTCCGCAGCGCCGTTGAAGAGATGGGTTTCGATGTTGCCGGCTAAGTGCGACGCGTGCCTTGACGCCAGCGCGGGCGAGGCTGACGCGAAGCAGGTGGTACAGCCGCGCAAAAAAGCGTTGTTGAACCGTCTGAAGCGCATCAACGGCCAGGTCAACGGTATCACGCAGATGGTGGAGCAGGACCGGTATTGCGTGGATATCCTCAATCAAATTACCGCCGTACGCTCTGCGTTAAGTGCCGTCGCCAACCAGATGCTGGCCGATCATGCTAACGGCTGCGTCCGCAAAGCGGTGCTGACCGACGGCGGTGAGGATGCCATTGCGGAACTGTTGCAGGTGATTCAGCGCATGCGCTAACGGTCAAAGCGTGTCGGCTGTGCCGATAACGCTTTATCGCAGGCGGCGCCGCCTGCCTGTTTTAACCGTCACCCGTATAAACGCGGCGTGCGGTATTTCGCGCGCTGAAAACCCAAGGGATAGGGGAATCTGAGTGTGTTGAGCGAAGAGCTATCGGCAGGATAGGCAATACGAGAAGAACAATTATAAATCCAGCAATTCATCAGCCCAGAGGGTGGCTTCGGTGATCAGGTCCAGCATCTGCTGTTCATTAATGTCCATCATCTCCATATAGGTGTTCACCTGCTCCCAGTTTTGCTTTTCATAATAAGAAATGATGCTTAAATAGCGCGCCAATTCCCCGGCGTTGTCCATCAGCGCGCCTTTGATATGCGACGACACGGGGATTTGCTCCAGCAACAAATCCATCGGTGAATCCAGAATGGCGTCCAGCATCGAAAAAAGGCCGCACAAAAAGGCCTCGAAGGGATCTTCGCGGCCGTGCAGGCGGATCGACAACAGTTCACAGAATTTCCCCCGGATCAGACTCATACGATAGAGCTCGCAGGATTTATCCTTGCTCCCCATCGTGATGCTGATCAGCGAAATAAATCGCCGTAATTCCCGTTGCCCCAGAAATATAGCGATGCTGCGAAACGACATGGAGGTCGTGATGGCGGAGAGGTTGGCCTTGTAGCGGAAATTGTTGAAATACCGCATCAGCTTGTAGGCCAGCGATAAGTCGCTGTTGATCAGGCGTTCAATTCGGTCGTAGTTAAGCTCCCGCTCGTTGGCTTCTTTAAGCAGCTGAATGGCGTTTTTATGATCGTTGGAAAGCCGCTTGGCTTTGAACATCTGCGGGTGGCTGAAGAAGTAGCCCTGAAATAGCGTAAATCCCATCGCCTTGACGCGCAGGAACTGCTCGTTGGTCTCGACTTTTTCAGCCAGATAGCTGAGGTGCTTGTGCCGCAGCGTGCTGATATAGCGACCAATCTCTTCGAAAGTCGACTGCTGCAGGTCAAACTTGATGATATCCACATAAGGCAAAAAACGATCCCAACTGGGGTCCATGCTGAAATCATCCAGCGCCAGCGTGAACCCCTTTCTCTTCAGCCGTTTCACGGCCGCAAACAGTTCTTCATCCGGCGTGGAATTTTCGAGTATTTCAATCACGACTTTATCCGCCGGTAATATTTCCGCCTGACCGTCGATAAGCAGCTGATACGGAAAATTAATATAGCTGGGGTGGTCACCGGTCAATTTATTCAATGGGGTGGTGAGAAATTGTTCTGATATTAGCTGGGCGGTGGCATATTCCGGGCTGACGTCAGGAAATTTATTGGTAATACCTTGGCGAAACAAAAGCTCATAAGCTACGGGTTGTAAGCGCTGGTCTAAAATGGGTTGCCGTGCAACGAACGAATACATAAGAAACCTCCAGACTGAAAAAGGTAAAAAGAGGTAACTGGATCCTTATTAACAAATTATTCCCTGTAATATTATTTTGTCCCTATATAGCCGGAGGGGCAGTACCATCTTCCTTCAACAATTCTAACAGTGTTTTGATATTTTTCTGGCGGATGCCCCTGTTTTCAATCGACTATCCTCAACGGTTTCTCACGTAGAGTCGCCGCCAGCATAGCCGCAGCCCTTGGCGGGTGGGGGCATGTCGCGCTACCCACTTGATTCCAGACGGATTTAACAGACTAATAAATTTTTTTTAAGAAACGCCCGGCCAGGCGTATTAAGGTTATCTCTATGGGTATGATTGATAATGACGCCATTCAACGCTGATGAAATCCTCGTCGCAGGGACTTTTTTCCTTCAATAATCATTATTACCTGAAGGATAAAAAAAGACGGCTATTGTTAGCATATAGTTTTCATTTCTACAGCCGATAACAGGCAAGAGTAACTTGAATAAAATGACTGAGTGCACGCGGCTTTGGCCGGATGTCGTTGATTAAGCGCTTATCGACTTGTTACGACGGCCGGCCGGACATTAATGAAGTATTCGTATTATTGAGGACTGCATGGATAATTTTCAGAAAGATATCGATGAGAGGACCAACCTCACATCCGCCAACAAGTTTGAACTTCTTTTGTTCAGATTGGGAGGCTCCGAGCTGCAGGGGGGCAAATCCGAGCTGTTCGGCATCAACGTCTTCAAGCTGCGTGAAATTGTTCCCATGCCGTCGTTGACCAAAGCTGTGGGTATGAAACCGCCTATGATGGGGATGGTGAATATCCGCGGACAGGTTATTCCCGTGATCGATCTTCCTGCGGTGGCCGGATGTAAGCCGGAAACCGGGCTGAATATTTTGCTGGTGACGGAGTACGCGCGCAGCACGCAGGCGTTTGCGGTCGAGTCCGTCGACGATATCGTCCGTCTTGACTGGAGCCAGGTGCTGACCGCCGAGGCGGGCGTCGGCAGCAGCTACATCACCAGTATTGCACGGTTGGATAGCGATAAAGAGAGTAACAATCTGGCGCTGGTGCTGGACGTTGAGCAGATTCTGCACGACATGATCCCAGTCGACCGCGATATTCATATCAATGATATGGAAAACAAAGCGTTCCCGATCAAACCCGGTTCGGTAGCGATTGTCGCCGAAGACTCCAAGGTGGCGCGTTCGCTGCTGGAGCAGGGACTGGAACTGATGAAGATCCCCGGTCAGATGCATGTCACGGGTCAGGAAGCGTGGAATAAAATCCAGCTGATGGCGAAACAGGCGCAGGCAGAAAACGTGCCGATTTCCGATAAGATCGCGTTCGTGCTGACCGACCTGGAAATGCCCGAAATGGACGGCTTTACGCTGACGCGTCACATCAAGGGCGACCCATACCTGAAGCATATTCCGGTGATCATCCACTCCTCGCTGTCGGGGAGCGCCAACGAAGATCACGTACGCAAAGTCGGCGCCGACGCTTATGTCGCGAAGTTCGAAATCAATGAACTGGCGGCTGCGGTTCAGAGCGTGCTGGTGAAGTAAACGCCAATCACGACCCGCTAAACTCCGGCCACATCACGCTTGCGATGTGGCCGGAGACATCGCCTTCCCTGACGCACTGTCCCCCACATTCCGCCTTTGGCGTGACAACGCTAAAATCTCATCACTGACGTCTGTCGAACCGGTGCCTCTTACCACGTTTATTCATTCACGACCGAGTGGGCGAGGACTAACCGACGCCGTCTTAGATTCAGTATCAATGCAATCAGACTGAAGCCAATCGATGCCGACAGGGCGAGATAAGCGCCTTCGCTGGCGGACAGAGAGAAGCACAGCCCGGCCAGCGCAGCGCCCCACGTTTGTCCATTCACGCGGGCGGCCGCCTGCATCCCGCCCGCGGCTCCGCTGCGGCTGCGCGGTGGGGCTGAGAGCATGTCGCGGCTGTTCGGCGACTGGAAAAAACCAAACCCGACGCCGGCTAAAAACAGCCCGCAGAGCAGCCAGAGATCCATGGCGCCGTGCGGCAACGCCACAATCAGTACCAGCCCGATAATTTGCAGACCGGCGCCGATGGCGCACAGGCTCCCGGCCTGAACCCGGTCAACGAACGAAGACAGACCGAGATTCGCCAGCGACGATCCGACAGGCCACGCCGTCATCAGCAGACCGGTCTGCACGATAGTTCGGCCGAGCGAATGCTGCATATAAAAGGGCAGGGCGACAAATGCGCACATTTGCGCCGCAAACATGCAAAACGACGCGGCGATTGCCCAGCGAAAGCGCGGGATCTTGAACAGATCGAGCGGCAGCAGGGGCGACGCGTCGCCGAGGCAGCGTTTCACCAACCGCCACAGACATATCGCGGCGGACAGAATTAGCGTCAAGGCCAGTGCGGGGGACTCATTAAGCTCATTGAGACCGATCACCCCAAGGCTCATGCCCAACGCATTGAGCACGATGGCCTGCAGGTCGAACCTGCGCGGCTGACGCGGCGTCATGGGCAGCGCGCGGGCGCAGATCAGGGCCAAGACACCGATGGGGAAGTTGATGACAAACAGCCATTCCCACGGGGCGACGGAGAGCACCGCAGCGCATATGGAAGGCCCGGCGGCAGAGGAAGCGGTCACGACAAACGCATTGCGCGCGAGCCCCCGGCCGAACGTTTTCGCCGGGTAGGTATGACGTAACAGCGCTGACGTACAGCACATGATGGCTGCCGCGCCTATGCCCTGAATGATGCGCGCGGCGATCAGGCCGGACATGGAGTCGGCCAGCGCGCAGCCTAAGGATGACAAGGTAAATACCACCACGCCCGCGCTGAACACTTTTCGGTAGCTGATGAATTCGCCCAGCGCGGCCATCGGCAGCAGCGTGGCGATGATGGCGAGCTGATAGCCATTGACGACCCACACTGAGGTCTGCGCGCTGGCATTCAATGAGTGTGCGATGGTAGGGAGCGCGACATTCGCTAACGTGCCATCAAGCACGCTCAGTACGACAGCAAGAGAGACGGACAGGATAGCCCACACCCGCCGTGAACCGGGAATGCCCTCTTCCTGAGAGGGGATGGACGTCTGTGCAGGGGACGAAGGTTTCATTGGTACGAACATCTCCAGGCCGCAGTCCTGAAGACGAGAACGGCACTTTTCTAATAAGTCTGCTTAATCGATATGAACGTTAACGGCTTAAAAATAAAAGGGAAGCGCTGGGCTTCCCTGTGGTCTCATTAT
>NZ_CAMKXG010000042.1 GCF_946477055.1 Lonsdalea britannica
TCGAACCTGTGACCCCAGCATTATGAGTGCTGTGCTCTAACCAGCTGAGCTACGTAGCCTTGGTACTGCTATTTGCCAGAAGAAAGTTTCTACGTGGCGAATGTTTGGCTGGGGTACCAGGATTCGAACCTGGGATGCCGGAATCAGAATCCGGTGCCTTACCGCTTGGCGATACCCCAACGGGTTGCACTTCTGACGAAGTGTCTCACTAAAATTGGCTGGGGTACCAGGATTCGAACCTGGGAATGCTGGGATCAAAACCCAGTGCCTTACCGCTTGGCGATACCCCAATAAAACTGTGCTTGGCCTTGAAGATTACATGGTGCGGGAGGCGAGACTTGAACTCGCACACCTTGCGGCGCCAGAACCTAAATCTGGTGCGTCTACCAATTTCGCCACTCCCGCAAAAAAGATGGTGGCTACGACGGGAATCGAACCTGTGACCCCAGCATTATGAGTGCTGTGCTCTAACCAGCTGAGCTACGTAGCCATCTTTTCCGCGTCACCTTCATCGGCGTTGCGGGGCGCATTATGCGTAGTTGACTTTGAACCGTCAACACATTTTTTCCCGAAAATGGCCTGTCGGCGGCCGTTTGTCTGGCTTATGAACAGTATGAACAGAAAAGCGTCAAAAGGCCGTTTTTTTTGCCATCATCGATAAGAAAAACGGGCCTCTGGAGGCCCGTTTAGGGTGAGAACCGTGAAACCGACGGTTAGTACGCTGACTGATGAACGCCTACGGCGCGACCAGACGGATCGTCCATTTTCTTAAAGGATTCGTCCCACTCAATCGCTTTGGCGGAAGAGCAGGCGACAGACGGACCGCCAGGAACACATTCTGCGGCGCTCGGAACCGGGAACAGCTCTTCAAAGATCTCGCGGTACAGATAGCCTTCTTTAGACGTCGGCGTGTTGTACGGGAAACGGAAGTGCGCGGTTTCCATCTGCTGGTCGGAAATTTGCTCCGCCGCGATCTCTTTCAAAGAATCAATCCAGCTGTAGCCGACCCCGTCGGAGAACTGCTCTTTCTGACGCCATGCCACGTCGTGCGGAAGGTAAGACTCGAAGCACTCACGCAAGATGTGTTTTTCCATTTTGCCGTTGCCGCACATCTTATCTTTCGGGTTAACGCGCATCGCCACGTCGAGGAACGCCTTATCCAGGAAAGGAACGCGAGCCTCAACGCCCCACGCAGACATTGCTTTGTTCGCGCGGGCGCAGTCGTATTGATGCAGCGCCAGCAGTTTACGCACGGTTTCTTCGTGGAACTCTTTAGCGTTCGGCGCTTTATGGAAGTAAAGGTAGCCGCCAAACACTTCGTCCGCGCCTTCGCCGGACAGCACCATTTTGATGCCCATGGCTTTGATTTTGCGAGACATCAGATACATCGGCGTGGAGGCACGGATCGTCGTGACGTCGTAGGTCTCGATGTGATAAATCACATCGCGGATAGCATCCAGACCTTCCTGCACCGTAAAGTTGATCTCGTGGTGCACGGTGCCCAGATGATCTGCAACCTGCTTAGCTGCTTTCAAATCAGGCGCGCCTTTCAGACCGACGGCGAAAGAGTGCAACTGCGGCCACCAGGCTTCGCTGCGTGCATCGTCTTCCACACGGCGAGCCGCATATTTTTTGGTGATGGCGGAGATGATAGAAGAATCCAGCCCGCCGGACAGCAGTACGCCGTAAGGCACGTCGGACATCAGATGGCTCTTGACGGACTCTTCCAGCGCGTCGCGCAGCTGCTCTTTATCCGTGGCGTTGTCTTTGACGCTTTCATAGTCAAACCAGTCGCGACGGTAGTATTCGCGAATTTCTCCATCCTGGCTCCACAGGTAGCTGCCCGCCGGGAATTCTTTAATCGTGCGGCATACCGGCACCAGCGATTTCATTTCGGACGCGACATAGAAGTTGCCGTGTTCGTCGTAACCCATATACAGCGGGATGATGCCCAGATGGTCGCGACCAATCAGGTAGGCGTCTTTTTCGCTGTCGTACAGGGCGAAGGCGAACATGCCGTACAGCTCATCAAGGAATTCCGGACCTTTTTCCTGATACAGGGCCAGAATGACTTCGCAGTCGGAACCCGTCTGGAATTCGTAACGGTCGGCGTACTTCTCACGCAGTTCCTGATGGTTGTAAATTTCTCCGTTGACGGCCAGGACGTGGGTGCGTGATTTGTTGTACAGCGGCTGAGCGCCGGTGTTGACGTCGACGATAGACAGACGCTCGTGAGCCAGAATCGCTTTATCGCTGGCATAGACGCCGGACCAATCCGGGCCGCGGTGGCGCATCAGGCGAGACAGCTCCAGCGCTTTTTTACGTAATTCAACCGGGTCGGTTTTCAGATCAAGCACACCAAAAATAGAACACATAAGATGAAGCTCCTTGATTCGCCGATCTCGCGAGTGTTCGCGAGTCAAATAAATGAGGTGTTGCCAGCAGTGGATGGAGCGATGTTGCTATGCCGAATGACCGCGCTGTGTGTACCGCTGCTGTTTCAGTAACGAAGATTTAGCATCAAAATGGCACTTGAGTTCAATAACCTTTAATGAAAAAAGCATTCTCGATGAGGAATGTTTAATATATCGCGCAATATAATAAATATTCCACAAAATGCCTTTGTGGGATGCGCCTTTTTTTGGTGATCCCATAATTTGGTCTTATGGCCCGAATGGGCCTTTACTCTTTTTCCAGCAATTGGATCAGCAATGTGCCATTGAGCATTGCCCGTTTGACCAGTGCGAAAGCGCCGATGGCGGACAGATGATGCAGCTCCGAAACCACGACAGGCAGATTGTTGCGAAAGTCCTTCAACACCTGCGCATTAATGCAGCGCTGGATGGCAGGCAGCAAGACTTTCGCCGCTTCGGTCACTTCTCCGGCGATCACCACCTGCTGCGGATTAAACAGGTTGACCGTCAGGGCAATAGCTCTGCCCAGATACAACCCCGCGTGTTCAATCACTTCATGCGCCAGCGCATCGCCGCGATTGGCGGCCTGACAGATGGGCGCTATCTGGCTGGTTTCCACCGTCAGTTTGCTGGGGTAACCCTGTTTTAACAGGTGGAGAACGCGCTGCTCAATGGCGGAATTGGATACCACGGTCTCCAGACAGCCGAAATTGCCGCAGTGACAGTGATCCCCCAGAGGATCGATCTGAATATGACCGATTTCGCCCACGTTGCCGTTGCTGCCGAGAAAAATGTGTCCATTGACGATAATTCCCGCGCCGGTGCCGCGATGAACCCGAATCAGAATCGAATCCTGACAATGGCGGCTGGCCCCGAAATAATGTTCGGCCAGCGCCAGACTGCGGATATCGTGGCCGATGAAGCAGTTGACTTCGAAGCGCTCTTGCAAATGTTGCACTAGCGGCCAGTTGTCGACGTTGATATGCGGCATGTAGCGGACCAGACCGGCGGTAGGGTCCACCAGCCCCGGCAAGACGACGGAAATAGCGATTAGCTCGCGAATGCGATTCTGATGTTGACTGATAAAGTGGTCTATCGCCTTGAAGAGCGCTGTCTCTACCGTCTCCTGCGTTTTCTCCGGCAGCGTATAGTGCGTTTCCGCCAGCTGTCGTCCTTCCAGATTATAGAGCGCGATGGTGGCGTCGTAGCGTCCCAGACGAACGGCGATGGTATGGAAAGGACGGCTTTCCGACACAATTGAGATGGCCCGGCGGCCGCCGGTGGAGGCTTGCTGATCGACTTCTTTGATCAGCCCGCGCTCCAGCAGTTGGCGAGTGATTTTCGTGACGCTGGCGGGCGCAAGCTGGCTTTGTTCGGCGATTTGTATGCGGGAGATCGGACCGTGCTGGTCGATAAGCCGGTATACCACCGCGCTGTTTAACTGCTTTACCAGATCGATATTGCCTATCTTCGCCTGCTCGCCTGTGGTCATGAAAAGTTGCTCGACTTAGTTCAATACTTCCTCGCCGTTGACAAAAGTATTGATGACATGGAAATCGCGGGTGAATGCCGTCAGATTCGCGACTTTACCGCACTCGATACTGCCCAGCTGGTGGTCGATGCCAATGGCGCGGGCAGGGTAGAGCGTGGCCATTCGGAGCGCTTCATCCAGGGCGATCCCCGCCTGTTCTACGCAATTGCGTACCGCATCGATCATGGTAAGCGCCGACCCGCTGAGGGTGCCGTTCTCATCCACGCAGATGCCGTCGCGGTAGTATATGGGTTTGCCGGCAAAAATGAACTGGTCAATTTCGGCTCCGGCAGGCGCTGTGGCGTCGGTAACCAATACCAGTCGGTCGCCCTTGATGCGTTTACTGTTGCGGATGTTGGCCCAGCTAACATGATGGCCGTCGGCGATGATGCCGCTGTAGATTTCGGGCGCGTCGTAAATCGCCCCGACCAGCCCCGGCTCGCGTCCGGCAACGACCGGCATGGCGTTGAAAAGGTGCGTCGCGCAGCGGATACCGGCGGCGAAGCCGCGTTTGGCCTCTTCCCAGGTCGCATTGGAGTGGCCGGCGGAAACGATGATACCGGCGCGGGTCAATCGCTGGATGACATCGGCGGAAACCCGTTCGGGCGCCAGCGTGATTTGGGTGATCACATCTGCGTTGTTGCACAGAAATTCGACCAGTGCCTCGTCCGGCTGGCGGATCAATGTGATGTCGTGCGTGCCTTTCTTGACGGGATTCAGCCACGGGCCTTCTATATGCAGCCCCAGCGCCTGATGGTTGTTCTGCGCCAGATAGGCGCGCATGACTTCCACGCCACGCCGGATGAAGTCGTCCGAGGCGGTAATCAGCGTCGGCAGGAAACTGGTGCAGCCGGATTTCTCATTGGCCTGCTGCATGATTTCCAGCGTCTTGACCGAGATATTGTCCAGCGTGTCGTTAAACTGCACGCCGCCGCAGCCGTTTAGCTGAAGGTCGATAAAACCTGGTGCGAGCAGGGCGCCATTGAGGTCGCGCGTGTCGATATCGGTTGGTAGTTCGTTTAGCGGACACACCCGGTCAATCAGCCCATCGGCGATGACAACGGCGTGGTCGTCAAGAATTTGATGACCGGTAAAAATGCGGCCATGAGTTAAAGCGTACATCGAGAGCTCCCGGCTAACCGATTAAAATTGAGTAAGATTCTCAGCTTCCAGTTCGCGAAAATACTTAACGGTTTTCACCTTCAGTTCCATCGTCGAGGGTTCGTCGCAGACCATCATGGATTTAGCATGCAGCTGCAAACAGCTGATGGTCCATAGATGGTTGACGTTGCCTTCAACCGCGGCCTGCAGCGCCTGCGCCTTATTGCGCCCGGTAACCAGTATCATGATTTCTTCCGCATCCAGCAGCGTGCCGACGCCCACGGTCAGGGCATATTTGGGCACGAGGCTGACATCACCGCCGAAAAAGCGTGAGTTGGCGATGCGGGTTTCTTCGGTCAGGGTTTTAATGCGCGTGCGCGACACCAGTGATGACGCCGGTTCGTTGAATGCGATGTGACCATCGCTGCCTACGCCGCCCATAAACAGGTAAATTTTGCCGTAAGCGCGGATTTTGTCCTCGTAGCGCTGGCACTCCGCGGTAATATCCTTCGCGTTTCCGTTCAACAGGTTAATGTTTTCACGTGGGATATCAATGTGATTAAAGAAATTCTGGAACATGAACGTCCGATAGCTCTCCGGATGATCCGGCGGAAGGCCCACGTATTCGTCCATGTTAAAGGTGACGACGTGTCGAAAGCTGACTTCTCCCGCCTGATGGAGCGCAATCAGCGCCTTGTAGGCTTCCAACGGCGTGCTGCCGGTGGGAAGTCCCAGCACGAAAGGGCGTTCTTGCGTAGGATTAAAGTCGTTGATGCGCTGGGCGATATAACGTGCGGCCCATTTGCCGACTTCCTCGGCGGTGTTGAGCGGGATCAGTCTCATTGGCGTTCTCCTGAAGCGTCAGCAATCGCTTGAAAATTAGGTCTATAGTCGAATAACACGGCGCTATTCCACTATCGTGCTATGAAATCTAGTCTAGCGCGTTTTTTTTTATCTTGAAATAAGTGCTGTGTATGAACAGCCATAAACTTTTTATATGTGATGTTTAGGTGAGGTTTATCACATAATCAATGATGTTATTTCGCAATAAAAATTATTTTTCTTACACTCAAAACCTACCCGCAGGGTGGGGCTAAAACGATTAAATCGACTGGCTGTTTCATTGTTCGCAAGGGGAGAGAGGAAAGTGAGTATACTCGGTTATTTACAGAATATAGGCCGGGCGCTGATGGTGCCTGTCGCCACACTGCCTGCCGCCGCCATTTTGATGGGGGTAGGATACTGGATCGACCCGACGGGAAGGGGCAGTCAGAACGCGCTGGCCGCACTGTTGCTGAAATCTGGCGCGGCTATCATTGAACACATGGCGGTGCTGTTCGCCATCGGTGTGGCGTACGGCATGTCCAAGGACAAAGATGGCTCCGCTGCGTTAAACGGATTCGTAGGCTATCTCGTTCTGACCTCGCTGTGTTCGCCGGCGGCGGTCGCCATGATCCAGCAAATTCCGCTGGATCAGGTACCGGCAGCCTTCGGTAAAATTGAAAATCAGTTCGTCGGTATCCTGGTCGGAGTCATTTCGGCCGAACTTTATAACCGTTTCAGCGGCGTTGAACTGCCGCGAGCCCTCTCTTTCTTCAGCGGCCGCCGTCTGGTGCCGATCCTGACCTCCATGCTGATGATCGTCGTTGCCGCTATCCTGATGTACGTTTGGCCGGTGATTTACGGTGGTTTGGTCTCTTTCGGTGAACACATCCAGCGGATGGGATCCGTCGGCGCGGGGATTTACGCCTTCTTTAACCGTATGCTGATCCCGGTCGGGTTGCATCATGCCTTGAACTCCGTCTTTTGGTTCGATGTGGCGGGGATCAACGATATCCCTAACTTCCTGAGCGGACAGCAGGCGATTGACGCGGGTAAAGCAATTCCAGGTATCACCGGGCGTTATCAGGCTGGCTTCTTCCCTATCATGATGTTTGGCGTGCCGGGGGCGGCGTTGGCGATTTATCACTGTGCCCGCCCTGAGAATCGCAGCTGGGTGGCCGGGATTATGATAGCCGGTGCCTTCGCCGCTTTCTTTACTGGTATCACAGAGCCGCTGGAGTTTTCCTTTATGTTCGTGGCGCCAGTGCTGTATTTTCTCCATGCGCTGCTGACCGGGCTGTCGGTCTATATCGCCGCCAGCATGCATTGGATTGCCGGTTTTGGTTTCAGCGCGGGTCTGGTGGACATGGTGCTCTCATCCCGCAATCCGCTGGCGACGCAGTGGTACATGTTGATTCCGCAGGGGCTGGTCTTCTTCGTGATCTACTACGTCGTATTCCGTTTCACTATCCAGCGCTTTAATCTCCTGACGCCGGGCCGCGAATCCATTGCAACGCCAATGGCGACTGCATCCTCGCCGACGTCATCTTCGAGCTCGGGGGAAACCGTCGCTGAGGGGTATTTGCGCGCCGTCGGCGGGAAAGAAAACCTGACCGGGATTGACGCTTGCATCACGCGTCTGCGTTTAAACGTGAAAGACTCGGCGCTGGTGGATGAAGCGTTAGCCAAACAGCTGGGGGCTTCCGGCGTGATTCGTCTGAATGCGCAAAGTGTGCAGATTGTCGTGGGGACGCAGGCTGAAGCTATCGCGTCCGCTTTGCGGCAGGTATCAAAAAATTAGGACTACACTTTAGTGGTCTGGTAATGACGGATGACCCCACCGGGCGATTCCGTCATTGGAATATTCATAACGGGGTGAAGATAAAACTTCACCCCGTTTTTTATGCTGCCCACTTCCATGCAATTTAGGTGAAACAAACGGTTGTTTCCCGGCGTGGCTTGTTGGATCATTAGCGGTTATGTGTTGTTTTTCGTTTTTAAGGAATCAAGCATGAGTGAGGCAGAAGCCCGCCCAACGAATTTTATTCGCCAGATCATCGACGAAGATCTGTCATCTGGTAAGCATGATCATATTCAGACGCGTTTCCCGCCCGAGCCCAACGGCTATCTGCATATTGGTCATGCCAAATCGATTTGCCTGAATTTCGGTATTGCCGAAGATTATCAGGGTCAGTGCAATCTGCGCTTTGACGATACCAATCCGGTAAAAGAAGACATTGAATTTGTCGACTCGATCAAACACGACGTTCAATGGCTGGGCTTCTCCTGGAGCGGCGAGGTGCGTTATTCGTCCAACTATTTCGACCAGCTGCATCAGTACGCGATTGAGTTGATCAATAAAGGACTGGCGTATGTCGATGAGCTGACGCCGGAGCAGATCCGTGAGTATCGCGGTACGCTGACTTCCCCGGGTAAAAACAGCCCTTATCGCGATCGTGACGTTCAGGAAAACCTGGCGCTGTTTGAAAAAATGCGTAGCGGCGGTTTTGCCGAAGGCACGGCGTGCCTGCGCGCCAAAATAGATATGGCGTCGCCTTTCATGGTGATGCGCGATCCGGTGCTGTACCGCATCAAATTCGCCGACCACCATCAGACCGGCAACAAGTGGTGCATCTACCCGATGTATGACTTTACCCACTGCATTTCCGATGCGCTGGAAGGGGTGACTCATTCCCTGTGTACGCTGGAGTTCCAGGACAACCGCCGCCTGTACGACTGGGTGCTGGACAATATCTCCATCCCCGCGCATCCACATCAGTATGAGTTTTCTCGTCTGAATCTGGAATATGCGGTGATGTCCAAGCGCAAGCTGAATCAGCTGGTGACGGAAAACGTGGTGGAAGGTTGGGACGATCCGCGTATGCCGACAATTTCCGGTCTGCGCCGTCGTGGTTATACCGCCGCCTCTATTCGCGAGTTCTGCCGCCGTATCGGCGTGACCAAGCAGGACAACACGGTGGAAATGGCCTCATTGGAATCCTGCATTCGCGATGATTTGAACGAGAATGCGCCGCGCGCGATGGCCGTACTGGATCCGGTGAAAGTGGTGATCGATAACCTGCCGGAAGGCCACGAAGAGTGGGTGACGATGCCGAACCATCCCAACAAGCCGGAGATGGGAACGCGTCAGGTTGGTTTCAGCCGCGAACTGTACATTGACCGCGCTGACTTCCGTGAAGCCGCCAACAAGCAGTACAAACGTCTGGTGCTGGGAAAGGAAGTCCGCCTTCGCAACGCCTATGTGATCAAAGCTGACCGCGTTGAGAAAGACGAGCAGGGCGAGATCGCAACGATTTACTGCAGCTACGATCCGGATACGTTAAGCAAAGATCCGGCTGATGGCCGCAAGGTAAAAGGCGTTATCCACTGGGTTTCCGTTGCGCACGGTATCCCGGCTGAATTCCGCCTGTATGACCGTCTGTTCAGCGTAGCTAATCCGGGGGCAGCGGAAGACTTCCTGTCGACCATCAACCCTGAATCACTGCAGATTGCTAACGGATTCGTTGAAGCCAGCATGGCGGATGCGTTGGTGGAGAAAGCGTACCAGTTCGAACGTGAAGGCTACTTCTGTGCGGACCGCGTTTACTCCAGCGCCGATCATCTGGTCTTTAACCGGACCACGGGTTTGCGAGACACCTGGGTCGGTTAATTTTACCGGGCCATATAAAGAAAAAAGAAAACCGCCGCGGCGGTTTTCTTTTTTCTGAATCATTTTTTCTGATTAGAAGGGGAATTAATTCCCTTCGTGAATTTTTTCATCTTCACGGCAGTTACCGGAGCTGCAGTGGCCGTACAGGTACAGACTATGGTTGGTCAGTTTGATACCGTGGCGCTCTGAGATCTCACGCTGGCGAGCTTCAATGGATTCATCGCTGAATTCAATGACGCGGCCGCAGTCCAGGCAAATCAGATGATCGTGGTGCTGCTGCTGTGTCAGTTCGAAAACTGATTTTCCGCCTTCAAAGTTGTGGCGGGTCACGATACCGGCATCATCAAACTGGTTCAGCACGCGATAAACGGTGGCCAGACCAATCTCTTCTCCCATATCAATCAGCTTTTTATACAAATCTTCCGCACTGACGTGATGGCAAGTTGGGTCCTGCAGTACTTCCAAGATTTTAAGACGAGGAAGGGTTACTTTCAGGCCGGCCTTCTTTAATGCGGTGTTGTTGTCAGTCATGCGGATTTAGTCCTGTTACTCTACTTTCATCAAGGGAGGCTAACTAGCCTAATATCATCGGTCGGCTCAAACACGTTTATTCGTCTCAATTATAGAACTGCACAGGCGAAATGAAAACCGCAGAACCGTAACCATATCAGGCTTACCCATCGGTAAGGGGGACGGCGCAACGCCGTTTTAAAAGCGAAAAATGGTGAGAAACCAGCTAACCGAAGGGGGTATTGTACCGCGCAATGCGGAAAAGTTAAAAAAATGTATCTATCTTTACGACAGATTTTACCTATTGATACGGCCCCGACACAAACCAATGCCGGAACCGTAATGAAGAGAACTGATTCAAAAAGATTACAAATCCAGCTCAGCGCTGATTTGTTTAACCCATGCGCTCACACGCTCGTTAGTCAGTTCAGGCTGACGGTCTTCGTCAATCGCCAGGCCAATGAAGTGCTTGTCGTCAGCCAGACCTTTAGAGGCTTCGAAGTAGTAGCCTTCGGTTGACCAGTTACCGACGATGGTCGCGCCGCGCGGTTCGATAAGGTCACGCAAGGTGCCCATGGCATCACAGAAATACTCGGCATAGTCTTCCTGATCGCCGCAGCCAAAGAGCGCTACGCGCTTGCCGGTGAAATCGATGTCTTCCAGCGTCGGGAAGAAGTCGTCCCAGTCACACTGCGCTTCCCCGTAATACCAGGTTGGAATGCCCAGCAGCAGAATGTCGAAACGCTCAAGATCTTCTTTGCTGCTTTTGGCGATGTCATGAACCTCTGCAACATCGGAGCCCAGCTGCTGTTGGATTGCCTTGGCAATGTTTTCGGTATTGCCAGTATCGCTGCCGAAGAAAATACCTATAAGTGCCATGGATAATATAACCTCTTGATTCCTATTGAAATGGTGCCTGAGCTACCACAGATCGGATAATGATAGCAGACCCTATCTGAGGGAGAAACTTGTATCTGCCGCAGCCTCGGCTCGCTTCGCTGTTGCGATGATTTTTCATGTCTTAAATATTTTTATAATTTTTTTAATCTACTATCTTATTGAAAGCTTTTAACTAAATATTATTTCAGGTTTTTTTCTTATTTTTGCGAGGTCAGCCCTCTAAATTTTTGGCCGATATTGACGATGGTGAACACTGAGCGCTTTGTCAGTGACGCCCAATTAGCACCGTGCTTTCCTTTAACAAAGGCGCTTCAGCCAGTCTTAGTTACACCAAACTTAATCTTTTGCTTCGGCGGGGAGTTTTGATATGCAATTGCTGAGAAATATAGCGATCCGTACGGCATTACTATGGGTGTTGGGCACTTTCTGCGTGTTGTGGGGCGCTGTTTCGGCTTACACCTTCTATTCATTCCATGCGATGACCCAAACATCACACACCAGCACATTGCTGGTTAAAAATATGAACCTGGTCAATATGGGGAACGATCAGTACTTTCGTATGGTGACTCGACTGGCCAGATCGGTGGACTACCGTCGGTTGGGCGATACCGCCAATGCGGATAAAGAGCAGCAGTCTGCCGCGGAAGCACTCAATAATATGAAAGATAATTTGGTGGCTTTTAAACAGATCGACCACGGCGGTATGGATGGCGCTCTGGCCGATGCGGTGGCGAACGATTGGGGGAATCTTATCCAAAACGGCGTAGAGCCGATGTTCCAACGCGCGTCTGCCTCCGCGCTGGACGAATATCAGAGCTATGCCAAAACAACGGTCCCTGCTCTGAGCCGCCAGTTCGGTATTTCAGTGACGGCCTTCAACAAAGCGGGAGCGGAGAAGTTTAGCGCGGCGGGTGAACGTTTCAACCGCCTGACCTTCATCGGCCAGACTATTCTGGTGGCGGGGTTGATCGCGGGTATATTGATGCTGCTGTTCACCGATCGCTATCTGGTCAAATATCTGATGCGTCCGCTTAACGAACTCCGTGACTACTTCCAGATCATTGCGGCGGGGCGGTTGGGAAAACCGATCGTGGACTTTGGCAACAACTGCGTCGGCAAATTGTTCCCTCTGCTGCGCGATATGCAGAGCAGCCTGGCGAATACGGTGAGCACCATTCGCAGCAGCGCCGAATCAATTTATCAGGGCGTGGCGGAAATCGCCGCGGGTAACAACGACCTTTCAGCGCGTACGGAGTCTCAGGCCTCCGCGCTTGAAGAGAGCGCGGCCAGTATGGAACAGCTGACATCGACGGTGAAACAGAACGCCGAGAACGCCGGACATGCACGTCAGCTGGCGCAGCAGGCTTCGGTCACCGCGCACAAGGGCGGTGAACTGGTCGATAACGTGGTGAAAACCATGTCTGAAATTGCCAACAGCTCCAAGAAAATCGCTGAAATCACCACGGTTATCAACGGGATCGCGTTCCAGACCAACATTCTGGCGCTGAACGCCGCCGTGGAAGCGGCGCGAGCAGGCGAGCAGGGACGTGGCTTCGCTGTCGTCGCGGGAGAAGTGCGTAATCTGGCTCAGCGAAGCGCGCAGGCGGCCAAAGAGATCGAACATCTGATTTCTGATTCGGTGCGCAGCGTCGATTCGGGATCGTCGCAGGTCGCGGATGCCGGGACGACCATGAGTGAAATCGTCCGTTCCGTCTCGAACGTTACCGATATCATGGCGGAAATCGCCACCGCCTCCGAAGAGCAAAGTAAAGGAATTGCTCAGGCAGGACAGGCGATTGCGGAAATGGATGGCGTTACACAGCAGAACGCCGCGTTGGTTGAAGAAGCTTCCGCTGCGGCGCGCTCGTTGGAAGAGCAGGCAGCTCTGCTGACGCAGGCGGTGTCGGTCTTCCGCCTGACGGAAACGTCGGCCAAAGACGCCCCCGCAGTCCGCAGCCGCGAGGTCAAACCAGCCGCTTCCGCGCCTGCGTTAAAAGCGCTCCCTTCGGGAAAATCGACGGATAACTGGGAAAAATTCTAACGAAGCTACGCGATGTCCCGCGTTATCTGATATGCCGGTCCCCCTTATCGTCGTCGCGCAGCGCGTGATGATAAGGGCGGTTCAGGATGAGGATGGAAAGGGATACTGAGCGTGGGTGGGCAGTGACCGTCGTAATGAAAGAATAACTTAGGGCGTCTTTAACGACGCCCTAAGAGAGATCAACGTTTGGCACCTGCCAGCTGAGATAATAAAATTTGCTCGATGAGCTCACTTCGGCTGATATTTTTCTCTTCCGCCAACGCGTTAAGAATATCGACCGCTTCCGCGTTAATTTTCAGCTCAACCCGCCGTAGCCCACGATTTTTGTCTCGTCGCAGCTGATTGCGCTTATTGATTCTCAGCTGTTCATCGCGTGAAAGCGGATTGGTTTTCGGACGGCCCGGACGACGCTCATCAGCGAACAGATCCGGTGTGGTGCGATCCGTTTGTTCTTTTGCCATAGGTAGTGGTACTGCAAAGATTCGGACCAAAAGGCGCATTCTATCTGCGACATTTTGATGATGTGGTTAACAATGCCAGTGGCTAGACAGCCGACCCTTAAGTGCGTAAAGCGGGCGACATGATACCCTAGCGGAACCAGCCGCGACAATGGTTTACTGGCGTCGCGGCGAACGGTTAGGTTAACTCTGCGCCATAAAACGGTGTATCGCCCGCAGCACGGCCTCGGGTTTTTCCGCATGTACCCAATGTCCCGCGCCCGCAATGGCGTAAGCCGTCGCGCCAGGGAACTGGCTCAACAGCGCATCGCGATAACGGCGATCCAGATAAGACGAATTTTCTCCGCGAATGAACAGAATGGGATGCGCCCAGACGGGCACGTCCTGCCAGCCTGAAATGACCTCATATTGATCCCACAAAACCGGCACGTTGAATCGCCACTCTCCCTGAGCAAATGATTTCAGCAGAAACTGAATCACGCCTTCGTCGGCGATACTGTTGCGCATCAGTTCCGCCGCAGCGCTGCGTTGCGTGATCCCGGCGGCGCTGACGGCTCTGAGGGCGGCGAAGATGTCATCGTGTCGGCGGCTGTGATAATGCACCGGCGCGATATCGATAGCGACGATGCGCTCAATGCGATCCGGGATCAGCGCGCTCAGCGCCATGGCGACTTTACCGCCCATGGAGTGGCCGATCACAATGACACGATCCAGCGCCAGTTCGTCCATCAGATCCACGACATCCTGCGCCATATCCTGATATTGCATGGAGGGATCGCGCGGCGACAGCCCGTGGTTGCGCAGATCGATCTGTAAAATATCGTGTTGATTTTGCAGATCGCGGGCCAATACGCCAAGATTATCAAGGTTACCGAACAGGCCGTGAATGAGAATAACCGGAAGCTGCTGCTGAGGCAGTTGCGCGTTTTGCCAGCGATAATTCAATTTCATAGTGAAGTTCATTCAGGGAGACGTTTGCTTAGGGTATCATGAGTTTATCCTGCGATCTCGCGGCGCCATGATCGATCGCCTCTGGCGACCCTCCATGCGCAAAGGCATCACTCAGCCTAATCTGACTTTATGCGGATACCCGTGTTTGCTGCTGTTCGCGGGAGAAAGGTAACTTTATACTCCCTGATGATTGAAGAAATAAAACCGTACTGGATAAAGATGAAAACTATTGAGGTCGACGAAGAGCTTTATCGTTATATCGCCAGCCATACCCAGCATATTGGCGAAAGCGCATCCGACATTTTACGGCGCATGTTGAAATTCAGCGCCGGACAGGTTGTACAGACAACGCCATCCAAGACGGCCGTGGCGGAACAGCCGGTGGCAGTCACTCAACACAGTCCGCGCGACCGGGTGAGAGCCCTGCGCGAGCTGCTGCTGTCAGACGAATACGCTGAAAAGAATAAAGCGATTAACCGCTTCATGTTGATTTTGTCCGCGTTATACGACCTGTCACCCGCGGAATTCGGCGCGGCGACCGAGTCGCTGCACGGCCGAACTCGCGTCTACTTTGCCGGAGATGAGCATACTCTGCTGCAAAATGGCACGCACACCAAACCCAAACATATCCAGGGCACGCCATACTGGGTTATCACTAATACCAATACGGGTCGTAAACGGAGCATGGTCGAACACATCATGCAATCGATGCAGTTCCCGCCGGAGCTGATCGAAAAAGTCTGCGGCACCATCTAAATCACGCGTCAGGAAAACAAGGCAATGGCTAATCACCCGAGAGCTGGACAACCTACCCGGCAGAGCGACTTGATTAACGTCGCGCAGTTGACGTCACAGTATTACGTGTTGCAACCGGACCCCACTAACCCGGCCCACGCCGTGAAATTCGGCACCTCCGGCCACCGCGGCAGCGCGGCGCGCAACAGTTTTAATGAAGCGCACATTCTGGCTATTGCTCAGGCGATCGCCGAAGAGCGCAGTCGCCAGGGGATTAGCGGTCCTTGTTACGTGGGGAAAGACACGCATGCGCTGTCTGAACCCGCGTTTATTTCCGTTCTGGAAGTGCTGACGGCGAATGGTGTGGATGTCATTATCCAGCAGGATAACGGCTTCACTCCGACCCCGGCCGTCTCCAACGCAATCCTGACGCATAACCGTAACGGCGGCGCGTTGGCGGATGGCATCGTCATTACGCCGTCGCATAACCCGCCGGAAGACGGCGGCATCAAATACAATCCCCCCAATGGCGGACCGGCAGACACCAATCTGACCAGCGTCATCGAAAAGCGTGCCAACGCGCTGCTGGCAGAAGCATTGTGCGGTGTTAAGCGTCAGACCATGGACGAAGCCAAACGCGGCGGTCATCTTCACGAACAGGATCTGGTGCAGGCCTACGTGGAAGGGCTGGGTGAGGTCGTCGATATGGCGGCCATTCAGCGCGCCGGGTTGAAACTGGGCGTCGATCCTCTGGGCGGTTCTGGTATCGCCTACTGGCAGCGGATCGCCGAGCACTACAAGCTGGATCTGACCATGGTTAACGACGAAGTTGACCAGACGTTCCGCTTTATGACGCTGGACCACGATGGCGTCATTCGTATGGACTGCTCATCGGAGTTCGCCATGGCCGGACTGCTGGCGCTGCGCGACAAGTTCGATCTGGCCTTCGCCAACGATCCGGACTACGACCGCCACGGCATTGTGACTCCTGCCGGGCTGATGAATCCGAATCATTACCTCGCCGTCGCTATCAATTACCTGTTCCAACATCGTCCGCAGTGGAGCGACAGCGTCGCCGTCGGTAAAACGCTGGTGTCCAGCGCGATGATCGACCGGGTGGTCAACGATTTGGGCCGCAAGCTGGTGGAAGTGCCGGTCGGCTTCAAATGGTTTGTCGATGGACTGTTCGACGGCAGTCTGGGCTTCGGCGGTGAAGAAAGCGCTGGCGCTTCCTTCCTGCGTTTCGACACCCAGCCGTGGTCAACCGACAAAGATGGCATCATCATGTGCCTGCTGGCGGCGGAAATCACAGCCGTGACCGGTAAGAACCCGCAGCAACACTATGATGAATTGGCGAAACGCTTCGGCGCGCCTAGCTATAACCGGATTCAGGCTCCGGCCACGCACGCGCAAAAAGCCGCGTTGTCCAAGCTGTCGCCGGAACAGGTTTCCGCGAGTACGCTGGCGGGCGACCCGATTACCGCGCGTCTGACTACCGCGCCGGGCAATGGCGCGTCCATCGGTGGGCTGAAGGTGATTACGGACAACGGCTGGTTTGCCGCGCGTCCTTCCGGCACGGAAGAAGCCTACAAAATCTATTGCGAAAGTTTCCTCGGCGATGAACATCTGCGGAAAATTGAAAAAGAAGCGGTAGAGATTGTCAGCGAAGTGCTGAACAACGCGAAGTAACGTTCGCTACCTCGCGAAACCTAAAAGGCACCGATGACGGTGCCTTTTTGTTATCAGCCGGAACGTCAGCGATGAAGAGGGATGACCGCCGCTTCAGCCTCCTGTGGCTTCAAAGCTCTGCGAATATTTTATCTGACGGAACCCGTTTCTTTACCCCAGATTGGTCGCAGGGGAGACGCAGCGCCGCGGTTTCTCATGCAGGGGATATTCCGCTGTCCCTAACGGGGGGGATATGTCATCAAAAATTTGGTTTGACCGCCGTTATCCGAGTGCGACCAGCAGCGCCCCTGCTGAGATCAGCGCGACGCCCACGCCCGCCAGCAGAGAGATTTTTTCACCCAGCAAGATCACCGCTAAAATGATGGCGAAGACGACGCTCAGCTTGTCTATCGGGGCGACCTGCGCCACCGAGCCGTTTTTGAGCGCCATAAAATAAAACAGCCACGACATGGCCCCGGCGACGCCGCTCAGGACGATGAACAGCATGGCTTTATGCTGCGTCAGAATCGCACCGACCAGACCCAGCTTGCCCTGCGCGACGACAACGCCGACCAGAAACAGGGCCATGATGACGGCGCGCACGGCGGTCGCCGTATTGGCGTCCAGCTGCTGTAGGCCCACCTTTCCGAATACCGCTACCAGTGCGGCGCACAGCGCGGATAACAGCGCATAAATCAACCAACTGCTCATCACTTTTGTCCCCTGTAAAAATAAGCGGAAATGCTACTCCAGCCTCATGCGAAAGGCTATCTTCAGGGGATGAAACGTCAGGGGATGAAACGATAGCCGACGGCGGTCTCCGTAACCAGGTGCCGCGGGCGGGCGGGGTCCTGCTCCAGTTTTTGGCGCAGATGTCCCATATAGATGCGCAGGTAATGACTGTTCTCCACCGCGTTGGGGCCCCAGACATCGTTTAGCAACTGGCGCTGCGTGAGGACTTTGCCGGGATTGGCGACTAGCAGGGACAGCAGACGGAACTCCGTGGGCGTGAGATGCAGCGTTTCGCCATGA
>NZ_CAMKXG010000043.1 GCF_946477055.1 Lonsdalea britannica
GTGGGGCGCAGGCCGGGGCTGTGGGGAACGGGAAGTTTTCTGCCGCGCCACTGGCCGCCGATGATTCGAATTTGTCCGGGTGCGGATGTCGCGTGTTGTTTTGCCATTAGCCTGCCATTCACTGAGGTGCGTTACCGGTCGCAACCGTATAGGGTTGAAAGTAGCGCTATTCTAACGGGGCCGGGGCCATCGAGGAAATGCAAAGATATTCGCCTGTTGAAGGGCGTCGCAACTTCCGTCTCCCGTCGTTTTTCTCCTTGAATATTGAAACACTTGGTTACGCAGATTGTCTGCGTTCAGGGCCGTACGCCGCGTGTTGCTGCGGTCGGGAAAGTGTTAAACTCTGCTCTTTATCGACTTCATAGATTATTCATCATCTGCACTGGATGGCGAGGAGCGCAATTACAAGATGGCTAAACAGAAGAAGCGCGGATTTTTTTCCTGGCTGGGATTGGGACGTCAGGAAGAAGAAAAGACTGAGCAACCGCAGACACCCCCTGAATCAGGCGAGAAGGCGCACTCAGATCCGGATGCGCAGATCGTATCTACTGAAGCCTCGGCACCCCAAGAGGCTGAACGCCAGCCGTTGAACCCGGATGATGACGCGCCAGCGCCCGTTGAGCGCGAAGAGACCGCCGAGGTGGCGGATAACACGCCGCTCGGCGAGATGCCGGAAGAGGCGGATGTGGTCGACAAAACGGCTGATGAGCCGGTCACCGCCACCGCGGAAGAAGCGGCGCCGCAATCCGTGGAAGCATTGGACAGCCCGGTGCAAACCGCATCGCCGGAAGAGATCCTGTTGCAGGAAGAGGCGCTGGAAACCACGCGTCAGGATGTGGAAGACGCGCCGGTAGAGGATGTCTCAGCGCGCCAGTCTGCGCTGCAAGAAATTGATGAACAAGAGAGCCTGCAGCCGGGAGCCTCGCCGGAAGAGGTCGCGTCTCGCGCCCAACCGGAAGAGGAGCTGGAGCCTGAAGTCGTCGACGAGGAACCGCAAGCGGTCGTCGTTGCGCAGGCTGAAGAGCCGGAAGACGAACCCGCAGAGGCCGTCGACGAAACGGCGTTAACGCCGTCAGCGTTGCCTCAGGAGCAGGAACGTCCTACCAAAGAAGGTTTCTTTAGCCGCCTCAAGCGCAGCCTGGTGAAAACCCGGCAGAATTTGGGTTCTGGATTTGTCTCATTGTTCCGCGGCAAGAAAATTGATGACGATCTGTTCGAAGAGCTCGAAGAACAGCTGCTGATCGCGGATGTGGGGATGGATACCACCCGTAAGATCATCGCCAGCCTGACGGAACACGCCAGCCGCAAGCAGCTCAAAGACGCCGAAGCATTGATGGCGCTGTTGAAAGAAGAGATGGCCGCCATTCTGGAAAAAGTGGATGAGCCGCTGAATATCGAAGGCAAAACGCCTTTCGTGATTCTGATGGTCGGCGTGAACGGCGTGGGGAAAACCACCACCATCGGCAAAATGGCGCGCCAATATCAGGCTCAGGGCAAGTCAGTGATGCTGGCTGCGGGGGATACCTTCCGCGCGGCGGCGGTGGAACAGCTGCAGGTCTGGGGTGAGCGCAACAACGTGCCGGTCGTGGCGCAGCATACCGGTGCGGACTCCGCTTCCGTTATCTTTGACGCGATTCAGGCGGCGAAAGCGCGCGGCGTGGATGTGCTGATCGCCGATACGGCGGGCCGTCTGCAGAATAAATCCCATCTGATGGAAGAGTTGAAAAAAATCGTCCGCGTCATGAAGAAATTGGACGATCAGGCCCCGCATGAAGTGATGCTGACGCTGGACGCCAGCACCGGCCAGAATGCGGTGAGTCAGGCTAAACTGTTTAACGAGGCGGTAGGGCTGAGTGGTATCGCCCTCACCAAACTGGACGGAACGGCCAAAGGCGGCGTGATTTTCGCCATCGCCGATCAGTTCGGTATTCCTATCCGCTACATCGGGGTAGGGGAGCGCATCGAGGATTTAAGGCCATTCAAGGCTGACGATTTTATTGAGGCACTTTTTGCCCGTGAGGACTAATACGGATGATTCGTTTCGAGCAGGTCAGTAAGGCGTATCGTGGCGGTCGCCAGGCATTGCAAGGCGTTGATTTTCATGTCCGACCCGCGGAGATGGTCTTCCTGACCGGCCACTCCGGCGCAGGGAAAAGCACCCTGTTGAAGTTGATTTGCGGGATAGAACGGCCGAGCGCGGGACAGATCCTGTTCGGCGGTCATGACATCAGCCGTTTGAAGAAGAGCGAAATCCCTTTCCTGCGCCGTCAGGTCGGTATGATTTTTCAGGATCACCACCTGCTGATGGATCGCTCCGTTTATGAAAACGTGGCGATGCCGCTCATCATCGCTGGCGCATCGGTGGAAGATATTCGGCGTCGCGTGTCTGCGGCGCTGGACAAGGTGGGGCTGCTGGATAAAGCGCGCAGCTACCCCATTCAGCTCTCCGGGGGTGAACAACAGCGTGTGGGCATTGCCCGCGCGGTGGTGAACAAGCCCGTGGTGCTGCTGGCTGATGAACCGACGGGCAACCTCGACGACGAATTGTCCGAAGATATCCTGCGTCTGTTCGAAGAGTTTAACCGTGTCGGCGTTACGGTGTTGATGGCAACCCATGATACGGGGCTGATCGCCAGCCGCCGTTACCGGGTTTTGACGCTGTCTCAAGGTCATATGCTGGGAGATAACGTCAATGGCTAATCATCAGGTTCGCAGAAAAGAGAAACACAAACGTCCCGTCAGTAAGGCCCGTGCGCTGAAAGGCGGCTGGCAGGAGCAATGGCGTTACGCCTGGGGAAACACGCTGCGGGATATGCTGCGTCAGCCGCTGGCGACGTTGCTGACCATCATGGTCATCGCCATTTCCCTGACGCTGCCGAGCATCTGTTATCTGGTGTGGAAAAACGTCAGTCAGGCGGCGACGCAGTGGTATCCCACTCCTCAGCTGACCATCTATCTGGATAAGTCGCTGGACGATAAAGCGGCGGAGGGCGTAATCGCCAAGATTCAGACGACGGACGGGGTCGATAAGGTCAACTATCTGTC
This sequence comes from Lonsdalea britannica, assembly GCF_946477055.1. Taxonomy (GTDB): domain Bacteria; phylum Pseudomonadota; class Gammaproteobacteria; order Enterobacterales; family Enterobacteriaceae; genus Lonsdalea; species Lonsdalea britannica_A. The sequence goes on from NZ_CAMKXG010000043.1 coordinate 3,046, forward strand.
GCGTAATGAGGCGATGGGTGAGTTCCGCAACTGGTCTGGTTTTGGCGGCGCGTTGGATATGCTGGAAGAAAATCCGCTGCCAGCCGTAGCCATCGTGACGCCCAAAATGACGTTCCAGAGCGCGGAGACGATGACGTCCCTGCGGGACCGCATTACCGCCGTTGAAGGCGTCGATGAAGTGCGAATGGACGACAGCTGGTATTCGCGTCTGGTGGCGATGACCGGACTCGTCGGACAAATCGCCTTTACGATTGGCGTGCTGATGATCGTGGCGGTCTTCCTGGTGATCGGTAACAGTATTCGTCTGAGCATTTTCAGCCGTAGAGATACCATCAACGTCATGAAGCTGATTGGCGCGACCGATGGCTTCATTCTGCGGCCATTCCTGAACGGCGGGGCGCTGCTGGGTCTGTGCGGCGCGGTACTGTCGCTTATCTTGTCTCAGGCGCTCGTGTGGAAGCTCTCTGCAGCTACCGCGCAGGTCGCCGCCGTCTTCGGCACGACATTCGCGGTGAAAGGGATGGGCTGGGATGAAGGCCTGCTGCTGCTGCTGGTTGCCGCGATGATTGGCTGGCTGGCCGCGTGGCTGGCGACGGTCCAACATTTACGCCGCTTTACACCGGAGTAAGGGTTTTCTGATATACTCTTTCCTTGTAAAAGGGATTAAATGTCAAGGGAAGAGTATGAAAAAATCCGCTTCCGTAAACACTTTTTCTCCTGATTTATTCTTACTGCACAGCCATCTTGATATGTAAAAGAAGATGGATAAAATTGTGTGAACTTGTGAGATAAGTCACGCTCTAATAATGAGCGAATTCTAGATTTGAACGTTGATGTGGGTTAGACATTGCTTGTCATGTCCGACGACATAAACAAACCATGAGAGGGTTGAATGACCAAAGATATGCAAACTTTCACCTTAGTTCCCCAGGGCAGTCTGGAAGGGTATATTCGTGCCGCCAATGCCTATCCGATGCTGACGGCGGAGGAAGAACGGGCACTGGCTGAACGGCTGCATTTTGAGGGCGACCTGGATGCGGCTAAGCAGCTGATCCTGTCACACCTGCGCTTTGTCGTTCACGTAGCCCGCAACTATTCCGGTTATGGTCTGCCGCAGGCGGATTTGATCCAGGAAGGCAACATCGGCCTGATGAAAGCCGTGCGCCGGTTCAACCCTGATGTCGGCGTGCGACTGGTGTCTTTTGCCGTCCACTGGATCAAGGCGGAAATCCACGAATATGTGCTGCGCAACTGGCGCATCGTCAAGGTCGCCACGACCAAGGCTCAGCGTAAGCTGTTCTTTAACCTGCGTAAAACCAAGCAGCGTTTGGGCTGGTTTAATCAGGATGAAGTCGAGCTGGTCGCGCGTGAGCTGGGGGTGACCAGTAAAGACGTGCTTGAGATGGAATCCCGCATGGCGGCGCAGGACATGACTTTCGACCCGGCGCCGGAAGATGACGCGCAGCCGGGACACGGCATGGCGCCCATGCTGTACCTGCAGGACAAAACGTCCGACTTTGCCGATGGGATTGAGGAAGACAACTGGGAAAGCCATGCGGCCGATAAATTGGCCCACGCGATGGAAGGTCTGGATGAACGTAGCCAGCACATTATCCGCGCCCGTTGGCTGGACGACGATAATAAGTCCACCCTGCAGGAACTGGCCGATCGCTATGGCGTATCCGCCGAGCGTGTTCGTCAGCTGGAAAAGAACGCCATGAAAAAACTGCGCACGGCGATAGAAGCCTAAACAGGCTCACGACTGAACATCGCCGAAATCAACGGCCGGGCTTGTCCCGGCCGTTGCTGTTTTCAGGCGAGGCAAAGGCCGATAACCCAGAACGGCCCCGCCGAATTACCGGCTGTATTTCCAACCGCCGGATACCGGATCAAACCCGCAGGATCGCATAAACGCATCCATCACGCTTTCACTGACCATGGCATGATCGGCTGCATCCAGCCACCACTCTTTGACGTGCGGCAGCGCTCGCAGCACTTCTTCGACTAAATATTTCCCCACTCCTCGCCGACGCGTGACGTCCCTGATCTGCAGATCGCAGAGTTTGGCGCTGTCTTGTTTAATTTCCACGATGACGGCCCCGAGCAGGCGATCGTTGAACCGCGCGGCGAACAGCTGGTGGTCAGGGGTCAGGCTCTGCTCCAACTGCGTGAAGTTTTGATGCGGCCATAGCGGGCTTAAATCCAGCTTGTCCTGGTCGGTAAAAGAAGTCAGGCATTCCACGGTCAGTTTCATGCGATGTGCTCCGATTGATGGCGAAGACGATTGTAGTGAGTAGACGCCAGAAAGGTTGTGTAATTTTTTATGTACAGTTTACAGGGCAATGTTTTTCACTTTGGTCATTTTTCGAGTTATTAATTACCTTTCTATATGTCGGTTAGCATAACTGACTAGATATGAAGCAAACCCTGGGGATTAAGACTAAAATTTTATGCTGTTTACACCGTGACTTACTGCGTGTGCGAGTTGCTATGTAGCATAAAACTCCTGTTTAATGGCATGAAAAATAAAATCTTATTGCTAACTATTGCCAAATATTAAGCCTAACTTGTTATTACTTATAAAAAAAGCGTGAGTAGTCACGGTTGGCGCCAAAATTTATCGCAATAAATGAAAATTAGAATGGGGTAAAACGGGATGAAATTAAGCAAAGGCAAAATGTTGCTGATGGGATGTATGGCGATGACGTTGGGTCACGCTGTCAACGCGGCGGATATCAAAGTGGCCGTCGTAGGGGCCATGTCTGGCCCGGTCGCACAGTATGGCGATATGGAATTTAACGGCGCTCGTCAGGCCATCGCGGATATCAACGCCAAGGGCGGCGTCAACGGCAATAAGCTGGTCGGCGTAGAATATGATGACGCCTGCGACCCGAAACAGGCGGTCGCCGTCGCCAACAAAGTGATTAATGACGGCATCCACTATGTCATTGGTCATTTATGCTCTTCCTCCACCCAGCCCGCGTCGGATATCTACGAAGATGAAGGCGTGATCATGATTACGCCTGCCGCCACTAACGCCAACCTGACGACCCGGGGTTATGAGCTGATCCTGCGCACTACCGGGCTGGATTCCGATCAAGGCCCGACCGCCGCCAAATACATTCTTGAAACCGTGAAGCCGCAGCGTATCGCCGTCGTGCACGACAAACAGCAGTACGGTGAAGGTCTGGCGCGCGCCGTTCAGGACAACCTGAAAAAGAACAATGGCAACGTGGTCCTGTTTGAAGGTGTGACCGCTGGAGACAAAGATTTCTCTACGCTGGTGGCGCGTTTGAAGAAAGAGAACGTCGATTTTGTTTACTTCGGCGGCTACTACCCGGAAATGGGGCAGATCCTGCGCCAGGCGCGTCAGGCGGGTCTGAAAGCCAAGTTCATGGGACCGGAAGGTGTGGGTAACTCCTCACTGTCCAATATTGCGGGCGATGCCTCTGAAGGCATGCTGGTAACCCTGCCGAAACGCTACGATCAGGTGCCGGCGAACCAATCCGTCGTGGCGTCGCTGAAGGCGAAGAATCTCGACCCGTCAGGTCCGTTCGTATGGACGACGTATGCCGCGTTGCAGTCTCTGACTACGGCCATGCAGCGTTCCGGCAGCATGGAGCCCGCCAAACTGGCCGCCGATCTGAAGGCCAAGCCGGTAGAAACGGTGATGGGTCCGCTGAGCTGGGATGAAAAAGGTGACCTGAAAGGGTTTGAGTTTGGTGTATTTGAGTGGCACGCAGACGGTACTTCCTCCTCCGTGAAGTGATTGACTGGATCCGTATTACTCCCTGAATACCGTTGTCCTTCCGTCTTCTGACGGCGGGGCAACGTCAAAGGTTTAAGGTATGTCCGAGCAGTTCCTCTATTTCATTCAGCAGATGTCCAACGGTTTGACGTTGGGCAGCACCTATGCGCTGATCGCCATTGGTTACACCATGGTTTACGGCATTATCGGCATGATTAACTTCGCCCACGGCGAAGTGTATATGATCGGTAGCTATGTCTCCTTTATTGTGATTGCCGCCCTGATGATGATGGGTATCGACACCGGCTGGCTGCTGATCAGCGTCGCCTTTGTCGCGGCGGTCGTGATTTCCAGCGCGTATGGCTGGAGCATTGAGCGCGTGGCTTACAAGCCAGTGCGCAGCTCCAAACGTCTGATTGCGCTGATTTCCGCCATTGGGATGTCTATTTTCCTGCAGAACTACGTCAGCCTGACTCAGGGATCGCGCGACGTGGCACTGCCTAGCCTGATCCACGGCCAGTGGATACTGGGTGAAAGTAACGGCTTTGCCGCCACCCTCAGTACGATGCAGCTGACCATCTGGGTGGTCACCTTCCTGACCATGCTGGCGCTGACGCTGTTTATTCGCTATTCGCGTATGGGCCGCGCCTGCCGCGCCTGTGCTGAAGATTTGAAAATGGCCAGCCTGCTGGGTATCAGTACGGACCGGGTAATCTCGCTGACGTTTGTGATCGGTGCGGCGATGGCCGCAGTCGCCGGTGTCCTGCTGGGACAATTTTACGGCGTGATCAACCCCTATATCGGCTTTATGGCCGGTATGAAGGCGTTTACCGCCGCGGTACTGGGCGGTATCGGTAGCATTCCCGGCGCGATGATCGGCGGCCTGATTCTGGGTATTGCGGAAGCGCTGACATCCGCTTATCTGAGCACAGAATACAAAGACGTGGTGTCGTTCGCCCTGTTGATTGTCGTGCTGCTGGTGATGCCTACCGGTATTCTGGGTCGCCCGGAGGTGGAGAAGGTATGAAACAGCATAACGTCTTCAACGCCTTCTTCTCAGCGTTTGTCCTGCTGGTGCTGGCCTCATTCATGATGGGGATGCAGTTGAGTCTGGACGGCACGAAGCTGGTGGTTCATGGCGCGGATAAAGTGCGCTGGTACTGGATTGCCGCAGGCTGTGTCGTGGTTTTTCTGTTCCAACTGCTGCGTCCTCTGCTGGCGCGGGGCGCGCAGCAATTTTCCGGTAAAGGTCTGGTGCTGCCGAGCTTTGACGGCAGTACACCTCGGCAAAAACTGCTGGCGCTGCTGCTGATTGTTGCTGCGGTGGCCTGGCCATTTATCGTCTCCCGCGGCACGGTCGACATCGCCACGCTGACGCTGATTTATATCATGCTGGGTCTGGGTCTGAACGTGGTGGTGGGCCTGTCCGGCCTGCTGGTTCTGGGCTACAGCGGCTTCTATGCGATTGGCGCCTACACCTATGCGTTGCTGAGCAATTACTACGGGCTTGGCTTCTGGCAGTCTCTGCCTCTGGCGGGCCTGACGGCGGCGCTGTCCGGCTTTCTGCTGGGGTTCCCGGTGCTCAGGCTGCGCGGGGATTATCTGGCGATCGTGACGCTAGGATTTGGCGAAATCGTCCGTATCCTTCTGCTCAACAACACCGCGTGGACCGGCGGCCCGAACGGCATCAGCCAAATTCCCAAGCCAACGCTGTTCGGACTGGAGTTCAGCCGCACGCCGCGCGAAGGGGGATGGGATACGTTCCACAATTTCTTCGGGCTCGCTTACGATCCCGGCGACCGCATCATCTTCCTATATCTGGTCGCGTTGCTGCTGGTGGTACTGACGTTGTTCATCATCAACCGCCTGCTGCGTATGCCGCTGGGGCGGGCATGGGAAGCGCTGCGCGAAGATGAAATCGCCTGCCGCTCTCTGGGCCTCAGCCCGACCAAAATCAAACTGACGGCCTTTACCATCAGCGCCGCGTTTGCGGGCTTTGCCGGCACGCTGTTTGCCGCCCGTCAGGGATTTATCAGCCCCGAGTCGTTTACCTTCGCCGAGTCCGCCTTCGTGCTGGCTATCGTCGTGCTGGGCGGTATGGGGTCGCAGTTCGCGGTCATTCTGGCAGCGGTGCTGCTGGTGGTTTCCCGTGAGCTGATGCGCGATCTCAACGAGTACAGCATGCTGTTGCTGGGCGCCCTGATGGTGCTGATGATGATCTGGCGTCCGCAGGGACTGTTGCCGATGAAACGGCCGCAGATGAAGCTGAAGGTTGAGGATAAGGAAGGACAGGCATGAGTACGCAGCCATTATTATCGGTACGGGGCCTGATGATGCGTTTCGGCGGTCTGTTGGCCGTCAACAATGTTGAGCTGGATCTGCATGCCGGTGAAATCGTCTCGTTGATTGGTCCCAACGGCGCGGGCAAGACCACTATTTTTAACTGTCTGACCGGATTTTATCGCCCGACCGGCGGCACGATTCTGTTACGCGATCAGCATCTCGAATCGCTGCCAGGACAGCAGATCGCCCGAATGGGCGTTGTGCGTACGTTCCAGCATGTGCGTTTGTTCCGAGAGATGACGGTGATTGAAAACCTGCTGGTCGCTCAGCATCAGCACCTGAAAAGCGGTGTCTTCGCCGGCCTATTAAAAACGCCCGCCTTTCGCCGCGCGGAAGCGGACGCGCAGGCGCGCGCCGTCACCTGGCTGGAGCGAGTCGGGCTGCTGGATCTGGCGAACCGTCAGGCTGGCAATCTGGCTTATGGGCAGCAGCGCCGGTTGGAAATCGCCCGCTGTATGGTGACGCGTCCGGAGTTGTTGATGCTGGACGAACCGGCCGCAGGTTTGAACCCGAAAGAGACCGACGAGCTGAACGACCTGATTGTCGATCTGCGTGATAACCATCAGGTCTCCGTCCTGCTGATTGAACACGATATGAAACTGGTGATGGGCATTTCAAACCGTATCTACGTGGTGAATCAGGGGACGCCGCTGGCACAGGGCACGCCGGCAGAGATTCGTAATAACCCGGATGTGATCCGTGCCTATCTGGGTGAAGGATAAGGTTATGTTGTCATTAAATCAGGTATCGGCGCATTACGGTAAAATCCAGGCGCTGCATCAGGTCGACCTGCATATCAATCAGGGCGAAATCGTCACCCTGATCGGCGCCAACGGCGCAGGAAAAACAACGCTGCTGGGGACGCTGTGCGGTGACCCGCGAGCGTCTACCGGGTCCATCGTGTTCGACGGAAAGGAGATTACCGATTGGCCGACGGCGCGGATCATGCGCGAAGCCATCGCAATCGTACCCGAAGGACGTCGGGTCTTTTCCCGCATGACGGTGGAAGAAAATCTGGCGATGGGCGGCTTTTTCGCCGAACGTGAGCAGTATGACGCGCGTATCGAACGGGTGTATACGCTGTTTCCGCGCCTGCATGAACGTCGTTCTCAGCGCTCGGGCACCATGTCCGGCGGTGAACAGCAGATGCTGGCGATTGGCCGCGCGTTAATGAGCCAACCGCGTCTGCTGTTACTGGATGAACCGTCGCTGGGACTGGCGCCGATTGTGATTCAGCAGATTTTCGACACCATTCAGCAGCTACGAGAAGAAGGGATGACCATCTTCCTGGTGGAGCAGAACGCCAATCAGGCGTTGCGTCTTGCCGATCGCGGTTATGTTCTGGAAAATGGACGCGTGGTGCTGGAAGATACCGGTGCGGCGCTGTTGGCGAATGAAGCGGTGCGCTCCGCCTATCTGGGCGGTTAAACTTTTCTTTGGCCGGGGTTCTCCCGGCCTGTTTCTATTATTCCCTCTTTTTCATGAGTGAGCATTGTTATGGCAATGGGTAAGTTGGTGGCGCAGCGGATGGAGCGGCTCAAAAGCTCCGCGATTCGAGAATTGCTGAAGCACAGCAAAATGGATGGCGTGATTTCGTTGGCCGGAGGGATCCCTTCGGACGCGCTGTTTGACTTTGATGGCCTGCGGCAGGCGACGGAACTGGCGATTGTCGAACAGCCAAAAGCGGCGTTCCAGTACGGCCTGACCGAAGGCAGCCCGGTGCTGCGTGAACGCATTGTCGAGCTGTGCGAACGGCGCGGCGTACAAACTTGTGCGGACGATATCGTCGTCACCGCAGGCTCCCAGCAGGCGCTGGATTTGGTCATGCGCGCGACGGTCGATCCGCAGGATGTTTTCGTCGTTGAGCGACCGACCTACCTGGCGGCGCTGCAGACGTTGGAACTGGCGGAAGCGCAGATTATGTCGGTCTCTTCCGACGAACACGGCATGGTCGTTGACGAACTGGAAGCACTGCTGGCGACGCAGCGTATCAAAGGCGTTTATCTGGTGCCGAACTTCGGCAACCCCAGCGGCGTTTCGCTGAGCGAGGCTAGGCGCAAGCAGCTGGTTGCGCTGGCCGCGAAGCATGATTTCCTGATTATCGAGGACGATCCCTACGGTGAACTGCGGTTTACCGAGACGCGCCATGCAACGCTGTATCAGCTGGCGAAAGAGGCCGGACACGCCGATCGCGTGGTTTACCTCTCCTCGTTCTCCAAGGTGCTGGCGCCGGGCCTGCGTTTGGGGTGGGCCGTACTGCCCGAGTGGTTGCTGCACAACGTGGCGATCATCAAGCAGGCTGCGGACTTGCACGCCAGCGCGCTGTCTCAGGCCATTGTGGAGAACTATTTAGGATTGGGTCGTCTGCCGAAGCAGATTGAAACCATCCGTCATGCTTATCGGCAAAAAGGCGAGCGCCTTTCCGCGTTGGTGGAAGAGCAGCTCGGCGATGTGCTGACCTTCAATCAGCCAGAAGGCGGCATGTTCCTGTGGGCGCGCTTCCGTGAGACGTTCGACACGACCGAATGGCTGAAGAAAACGTTGGCAGAAGGCGTGGTGTTCGTGCCGGGCGAGTTCTTCTTCGCCGAACAGCCGGACCGTTCGACGCTGCGCCTGTCTTTCGCGACCGCGACGGAAGAGCAGATGCATGAAGCCGTAGCGCGTCTGCGCCGGGCGCTGTAACTCAGCGCTGTAAAAAGCCCCGCATGAAAGCGGGGCTGTAGAAGGGATTCGCGGTTGCCCTCCTGAAAAGTCGCCAACGCGTAAGGCCAATGGCCGAACTAACATGTGGTGTCGTTTTCAGGCGGTAACTCGCCGGAGCGCCGCATTATCGCGGCGGCTCCGTGGGGAATATCAGAAGCGTTCCCAGTCGTCTTCGCCGCCGCCCGCGTTTGCCAATGCGGGTTTCGGCTGAGACGCGACTGCCGGTCTTTTGACAGGTGCTTTAGCGCCGGGCAGTGAGTGCGCGCCTTCCACTTTAAATACCTGCATCAGTTCGACCAGATTGGACGCCTGAGAGCTGAGGCTGTCTGCGGCGCTGGCGGACTCTTCGACCAACGCGGCGTTCTGCTGAGTCACCTGATCAAGCTGGTTCACCGCATCGTTAATCTGGGTGATGCCATCCTGCTGTTCGTGGGTGGTGACGCCGATTTCGCTAATCAGATCCGCGACGCGGTGAGCCTGATTAACGATGTCATCCATCGTTGTCCCCGCGTTGCCGACCAGTTTAGAACCGGTTTCCACTTTCTCCACGCTTTCCGTGATGAGGTCTTTGATCTCTTTGGCTGCGGAGGCGGAACGCTGCGCCAGAGAGCGAACTTCACCTGCCACGACCGCAAATCCACGTCCCTGTTCACCCGCTCGAGCGGCTTCTACCGCGGCGTTCAGCGCCAGAATATTGGTCTGGAACGCAATGCCATCAATGACGCTGATGATGTCGCTGATTTTGTGAGAGCTGGAGGTGATCTCGTTCATGGTGTTGACGACGTCGCTGACCACGGTGTTGCCTTTGGTCGCAGAGTCGCTGGCGGACTTCGCCAGTTCCGTCGCCATGCGCACGGTATCCACGTTCTGCTTGACGGTCTGGCTGATCTGCTCCATCGACGCTGCCGTCTGCTGGAGATTCGCCGCCTGTTCTTCGGTACGCTGGCTCAGATCGGTGTTGCCCATGGCGATCTGGCTGGAGCCGGTAGCAATAGATTCGCTGCTCTGGCGAACCTGATTCACCATATTGTTCAGGCCGTTGCGCATTTCGTTCATGGCGGCGAGCAGGCTGGACGTATCTTTATCACGCAGCTGGACGCGAACAGCCAGGTCCCCTGTGGAGATGGCTCTGGCGATTTCAGCAGCATAGGTTGGTTCACCGCCCAACTGGTTGATGATGCGGCGGGTAATCAGCCAGGCAATTATTCCGCCCAGTACGGCGACGAGGACGGCTAAAGCCACCATCACCGCACCGGAGCGGTTGGCCTGATGACCAGACTGTTCGGCGTCGCTGATGGTGGTTTCTTTCTGGTAGTTCAGAATGTTGTCGACGGCCTTGAAGATTTTGTCCTGCTCATCGTGTACCTCGGTGAGGATGGTGTCTCTGGCCTCTTCCTGCCGGCTGGCCAGTCCTAACGTGAGCGCTTTTCTGACGGCGGCGACATAACCCGGCTGAACCTGAGATAGCTGGTTAACCAGATTCGACATTTCCTGTGAGGCAACGGAGCGGCTGACTTCATTCAATGTGGCGGTATTGATTGTGATGATGTCTTCAATCTGCTTCTGTCGGCTCAGCATTTGATCGCGATCTTTCAGCAGCGCGATATCACGAACGGAGCGGGCAACGATGTTGACGTTGTCTTTAAACTCCTGGAACTGCAGTAGACGGGTAATGCGGAGCTCGGACAACGTCTGAACGTTGGCGCTGATGTGCTTTAGCTGAAACAGGCCGAACAGGGCGACCAAAAAGCCGATAGCAATGACCAGCGAAAAACCGCTGCCCAGCATGGTGCTGAGCTTCATGTTTTTTAGCAATTTCATAATGTCCCTTTGGGTTGGCGGACACCTGATTTTTCATGGTGAAGTCCGGGTGTCTAAAAAATGTAAAGCGGGGCCGAGCGCGGTATGTCATTGGCAATCGCCTTTACTGCCATATGGCGACATACCATTTAGGAACCCTCAGGGGTCTTTATCGGCTGCGTTCCTTGAGCCTGTACCATCAATTTTCAAAACATGTTGATAACAGAACGCCTGTGAGCGGGGTGTAATGTTAGGGAGATGACAGAAAGCTTAAAAAGCGATGCTCAGCGGTAACTTTGCGCCTGAAATCAGCCGGCAAACGCACGTCACCCTTTTACCCGCAGGGTTTTTTCTCAGCGTAGTGCGGGCGGTGAATGACTCGGCTTCACCCTGTTTGATGCCGCCTCTTTTCGCGCGTTGTGCTGACCGCGTTCCCCTCCGGTTTGTCATTTTTTTGTCATTTGAAAGTTATTTTTATGTCATCTGCACATGTCATGTTACCTGCCACATTTATGACTCCCTTCGGGAGTTAAACGGTATTTTTGCAGGAGACTGGCATGTTGAAACACGCAATCCGCACCGTCGCCGCCAGCGCCGTCATGGCGATCACCCTCACTTCTCAGGCGCAGGCGGTAACCGACGTCCCGTTCTGGCATGCGATGGAAGGGGAACTGGGAAAAACGGTTAATTCGTTGGCGGACCGCTTTAACCAGAGCCAGAACGACGTCAGGATTGTGCCCGTCTACAAGGGCAACTACGAACAGACGCTGGCGGCAGGGATTGCCGCCTACCGCAGCGGGAATGCGCCTGCGATCCTGCAGGTCTATGAGGTGGGCACCGCCACCATGATGGCGAGTAAGGCCATCAAACCGGTTTATGAGGTATTCCAACAGTCGGGCGTGCCGTTCGATGAGAGCGTATTCGTGCCGACGGTCTCCGGCTATTACACCGATGCCAAAAGCGGTCATCTGTTGTCCCAGCCGTTTAACAGCTCCACGCCGGTGCTTTATTACAACAAGGATGCATTTAAAAAGGCGGGACTGGATCCGGAACAGCCGCCAAAAACCTGGCAGCAGATGGCGGAATACACAGCCAAACTACGCGCCTCCGGCATGAAATGCGGTTACTCCAGCGGCTGGCAGGGATGGATTCAGCTCGAAAACTTCAGCGCCTGGCATGGTCTGCCGTTCGCGAGTCAAAACAACGGTTTTGACGGCGCTGACGCCGTGCTTGAGTTCAATCAGCCCGTTCAGGTCAAACACATCGCCATGCTGGAGGCCATGAACAAGAAAGGGGACTTCACCTACTACGGGCGCAAGGACGAATCGACAGAGAAATTCTATAACGGCGACTGCGCCATGATCACGGCCTCCTCTGGTTCGCTGGCGGGCATTCGTCAGTACGCCAAATTCCACTTCGGCGTTGGCATGATGCCGTATGACGCCGACGTGAAGGGCGCGCCCCAAAACGCCATTATCGGCGGAGCTAGCCTCTGGGTGATGAACGGCAAGGATCCCGCCACCTATCATGGCGTAGCCGAGTTCATGCAGTTCCTGGCGAAGCCGGAGATCGCCGCCGAGTGGCATCAGAAAACCGGCTATCTGCCCATTACTTCTGCCGCTTATGACCTGACGCGCCAGCAGGGCTTCTATGAGAAGAACCCCGGCGCGGATATCGCCACCCGTCAGATGCTGAACAAGCCGCCGTTGCCGTTCACCAAAGGTCTGCGTCTGGGCAACATGCTGCAAATCCGCACTATCGTGGACGAAGAGATGGAGAGCGTCTGGACCGGCAAGAAAACGCCGCAGCAGGCGCTGGATGCCGCGGTACAGCGGGGAAATATGCAACTGCGTCGCTTCGAACAATCCACCCGGTAAGTGTGTTTTAGGCCGAAAGGACTCGGCCTGTCCCTATTGAGATTATCCGATGAATGCTTCCCGCCCCGTTTTTGGCCGCAGCTGGCTACCTTATGCGCTGGTGCTTCCGCAGCTGGCGATTACGGCGATATTCTTCCTCTGGCCCGCCGGGCAAGCGCTGTGGTACTCCGTGCAGGACGTCGATCCGTTCGGGCTGTCGAGCCGGTTTGCCGGGCTGAATAACTTTACCCAGCTGTTTCACGATCCCTACTATCTCGAGTCGTTCTACACCACCCTGTGGTTCAGCGGGCTGGTCACGTTTTTCGGGCTGGTCATCTCCCTGTTTCTGGCGGCGTTGGTCAATCATGTGACGCGGGGTCGGCGGATTTACCAGACGTTGCTGATCCTGCCCTATGCCATCGCGCCCGCGGTGGCGGCGGTGCTGTGGATGTTCTTGTTTAATCCGGGGCTGGGCATCATCGCCTACTGGCTGCATCACCTGGGCTATGACTGGAACCATGCTCAGAACAGCGGTCAGGCGATGCTGCTGGTGGTGGTGGCGTCGGTCTGGAAACAGATCAGCTACAACTTCCTGTTTTTCCTGGCGGCGTTGCAGTCTGTGCCGCGCTCTCTGATCGAAGCCGCTGCGATTGACGGCGCGGGGCCGGTGCGGCGTTTCTTCAATGTAGTGCTGCCGCTGATCTCGCCGGTAAGCTTCTTCTTGCTGGTGGTCAATCTGGTCTACGCATTCTTCGACACCTTCCCGGTGATTGACGCCGCGACGGCAGGCGGCCCGGTGCAGGCTACAACCACGTTGATTTATAAGGTATATCGCGAAGGCTTTGCCGGATTGGACCTCGCCAGTTCGGCCGCGCAGTCGGTGGTGCTGATGGTACTGGTGATCGTGCTGACGGTGATTCAGTTCCGCTTCGTGGAGCGTAAGGTGAACTATCAATGATTGAGATTCGTCGCGGGCTGGATATTTTCAGCCATGTCATGTTGGCGGTTGCGCTGCTGGTAGTACTGTTTCCGCTGTATATCGCGGTGGTGACGGCGACGCTGGATCAGGCGCAGGCTTCGCAGGCGCCGATGACGCTCATCCCCGGCAGCCATCTCTGGCAGAACCTCACTACCATCTGGCAGCATGGTGTCGGCAACAACAACAGCGCGCCGTTCGGCTGGCTGCTAATCAACAGTTTCATCATGGCGTTGACCATCACGGTGGGGAAAATCAGCGTATCGATGCTGTCCGCCTACGCCATGGTGTATTTCCGCTTTCCCCTGCGGCAGGTCTTTTTCTGGATGATTTTCACCACCCTGATGCTGCCGGTGGAGGTGCGTATTTTCCCGACGGTGGAGGTGATTTCTCATCTCGGCATGATGAACAGCTACACCGGTTTGACGCTGCCGCTGATGGCTTCGGCCACTGCAACCTTTCTGTTCCGGCAGTGTTTCATGACGCTGCCGAATGAACTGATGGAAGCGGCGCGTATCGACGGCGCAGGACCGATGCGCTTTTTCTTCGACATGGTGCTGCCGTTATCTAAAACCAATTTGGCGGCGCTGTTCGTGATTATTTTCATCTACGGCTGGAACCAGTATCTGTGGCCGCTGCTGATTGTGAGCGATACGCGTCTCGGCACCGCCGTGGCGGGTATTCAGAGCATGATCGCCAGCAGCGACAGCCCGACTCGCTGGGAGCATGTGATGGCGGCGATGCTGCTCACCATGCTGCCGCCGATGTTGGTTGTGCTGCTGATGCAGCGCTGGTTTGTCCGTGGGCTGGTCGACAGTGAGAAATAAGACGCTATGACATCGTTAAAACTACAGGCCGTCACCAAATCCTACGACGGCAAAACGCAGATCATCAAACCCATCAACCTGGACGTGGCCGATGGGGAGTTCGTCGTGCTGGTTGGCCCGTCGGGCTGCGGTAAGTCAACGTTGCTGCGCATGGTCGCCGGTCTGGAACAGACCACCAGCGGCGATATTTATATTGGCGACGAGCGCGTCACGGAAAAAGAGCCGAAAGATCGCGGCATTGCGATGGTGTTTCAGAATTACGCGCTTTATCCGCACATGAGCGTCTATCAAAACATGGCCTACGGGCTGAAGATTCGCGGTCTGGGCAAAGAGCAGATCCGTAAACGGGTCGAGGAAGCCGCACGTATTCTGGAGCTGCTGCCGTTACTGGAACGCAAACCGCGCGAGCTGTCCGGCGGCCAGCGCCAGCGGGTAGCGATGGGCCGCGCCATCGTGCGAGAACCGGCGGTGTTTCTGTTCGACGAACCGT
>NZ_CAMKXG010000044.1 GCF_946477055.1 Lonsdalea britannica
CATCTTTTCTTGTTTTCTCGATAACGATTCTCTTTGGTGTGAAGCATGCCGAAAAAAATAGCGTTTTGACTACCGCTCAATATTATTTCCCATGACAGCCCATTTTCTTCCGATGAAAAAAACGAAACAAAATAGTCCCTGTTCGTCTATTTTTCTGTGAACAATTGACAATGCCAGTTCGTCAATGCGGGCACCCGGTGGGTGTTATATCCCTCTCTTTCAGATAAATCCCGACATCGCCGCAGGGCATGAAAGGAGAAGTCGGAATGTTAATAACACTGGGGGGAGTTTCTATGTTTTACGTCGCGGCTACGCCAAGGCTGAAGGCCGTAAGAGTGTGAGAAGCGGCCCGTCACGGCCGCTTTGTCGTTATCGAGAGGACGAGTGGGACGGTCGATGCGTCCCGAGAGCGAGATAGGCTGCGCATATGGCGTCGATACGGTAGCGCTCGAGCTGGGACTTATCGATTTCCGGCGGAGAGGCCAGTACCGATTTTAGCGTTGCCGCCAGCGAGTCGTCGGACAACTCCGCCAGACCTTGGGCCAGCGGACCGGTTAGGATTTCTTCCGGCCCTCCGGGGCAGCGGGTGCTGACAACCGGCGTTCCGCAACTCAACGCTTCAACCAGTACGTTGCCGAAGCCTTCGCTGTCAGAGCTCAATACCAGCAGGCGGGCATGGCGGATATAAGGGTAAGGGTTGTCGCAGAATCCTTGAAAGATAACGCGGTCGGCCACGCCCAACTCGGTGGCCAGTTGTCGTATGCGTTGTACTTCCTCGTCCTTACCTTTACCCAGCAGCACCAGCGGTATCTCGATGCCGCTTAGCGC
Organism: Lonsdalea britannica; assembly: GCF_946477055.1. GTDB lineage: Bacteria > Pseudomonadota > Gammaproteobacteria > Enterobacterales > Enterobacteriaceae > Lonsdalea > Lonsdalea britannica_A. The sequence goes on from NZ_CAMKXG010000044.1 coordinate 829, forward strand.
ATAGGCGCGGATCAGGCGGTCATGGCGTTTATTGGGATGAAAGCGGCCGACGTGTACCAGATAATCTGTCCCAGCGCGTTCGCACGGCTGGTCAGCGAGTGCGGCTATCGCCTCGAAATCAAACGGATTGTTGATAACCGCCGCATCTGACGGGCGTACCCGGAAGGCGTTTTGTAAATCCGACAGTACCGCCTGAGATACCGCAACGATATTGCGCTGCTGATAGACCCGCTGAATCTTAACGCGTTTAAACCAGCGGGAAAGGCCGGTTCGATGGCCGAGATAGGACGGGGAAAACATGCCGTGCAGGCAGAACCAGACGTTGTCGGGATTCAGCGCCCGGCTGCGGGACACAATACGGTCGGTCTTGTGCAGGTTTGACAACACCAGATCGAACGGCCCCTGCTGCGCTTGCGCACGTTGGATTGCCGTATCCAGCATGGCGGCGCGGCGGCGCAGCTCGGTGAGCTTGCGCCAGGGGGCGCGGCTATGGTCGGTGATTGTCTGATAATCCACGCCTTCCGGCACAGGGTATTCGCAGACGTCGCGCAGCGAAAAAAGCGAAACCTGGTGCTGTTGGGCGACGAAGCCCGCCGCTAGCGTCAACACCACTTTTTCTGCGCCGCCGCCGGGCAGACCGTCGATGATCATCAAGATACGCATGCGTTAGTCCAATAGGGTTTGATAGAGCGAGATCAGCTGCTGAGAAAGCTTCTGCGGCGACGCATCGATAATGCGCGCGCGCGCCGCGGCGCCCATGCGGCTGCCGGGTGCGGCGGCGGGCAGCGCCATCACGGCATCGGTCAGCGCCGGGATATCCAGCGCATCGCAGACGAAACCATTTTCGCCGCCCCGGATAAACTCCGATCCGCCGCAGGTGGTGGTTGTGATGACCGGCAGCCCGCAGGCCATCGCTTCCAGAATCACGTTGGGGAAGGGGTCGTAGAGCGTGGGGAGCAGCAGACCGTCGGCGGCATGATAGTAAGGCTGTGGATCTTTCTGCATACCGGTAAAGCGTACTCTCGACTCGCATCCCAGCGATGCGGCCAGCGCCCGGTATTGACGTTCCGCCTTATCCTGCCCGACAACGATCAGGTAGCGGTCCGTTCCGGCAATGGCCCGAATGGCCGCCGCCAGTCCTTTACGTTCGAAGCCGGAGCCGACGTAGACCATCACACAGGCGTTTTGCGGCAGCGCAAGAGCGACGCGCATTGCCCGGCGCTGCGACTCTTCTGCGGGTAAAAATCGCGTGCTGTCGATGGCGTTGTAAATCACGTGGATCTTGTCCGCACTGAGCCCGAAATCTTCGATAATTTCCTGTTTAATCAGCTCTGCGTTGCAGATGACCGCTTTTAGCTGCGGCGCCCGATACATCTCGCCTTCCGCCTGCATGACGTAGCGATGGAAGCGGTTGGAGAAGAGCAGCGGTTTTCGCCAGGCGGGTAGCAGACGCGCGCGCTGCATTAGCCAGCGACGATGAACGCCATCGCCAGCCCGATAAATGTCGCATCCTGCGATGCGCTCGTGACTTTGTACCAAATCGAACTGCTCTTGCTGCCACAGCGCGCGGGCGGCGTCGGCAAATCCACGCTCACGTCCGACTCGGGTCCAGTAGCGAGGATTACACAGGTGCAAATGCCAGTCCGGCTTTTTTTCACCCTGCCACTGACGCGTGATGACGTTCAGCTGTAAATCTTCCTCTTCCAGCGCTTCCAGCGCCCGGCTCACAAAGCGTTCTGCGCCGCCGTCCGGCCGATATTTCTGCCGCACGATGGCGAGGCGAAAATGACTCATGATAGTTGTCTCCGTGCCGCGGCCGTGACCGCCTCGACGGGGATCAGGTCGAGATAGCGTTGTTGTGTCCCGGTATCGATATCATCCGGGTCGGGTAGCGTGCCGTAGTCACCGGCCCAGATCACTTCTCCCGGCGCCTGCCAGGGACGCCAGAAGTGAAGTTTCGATGGGCCAAACAGAGCGATGCTGGGCGTTTGCAGGGCGGCGGCCATATGCATGGGAACGGAATCAACGCCCAAAAACAGGCGGGCATGGTCGATGAGCGCCGCCAGCTGGCGCAACGTCAGCTGGCCTGACAGCGAGACGACGCCTTCATCCGGACAGCGGGCGAGAATATTGGAGACCATCTGTTGTTCTTTAGCATCCGGTCCGGATGTCACGACGACGGTGTGTCCGTCCTGTTGCAGTGCGGAAATCGCCGCCGCCATCTTCTCTTCGCTCCAGCACTTGAACAGCCAGCGGGAGGTGGGCTGGACGACGATGTAGGGGCCGTCGACCTGCTGCTGTTGCAGCTTTTCCTGACACTGCGCCCAGTCTTCGGCGGTATAGCCCATCGTGACCTGCGTGCTGACGGAGGACATCCCCAGCGGCGAGAGAATGGAGAGGTTTTGCTCCACGGTGTGCTGGTGCGCATGTTGCGCCGTGCTGGCCAACTCAGTGTGGCAATAGCGCCACAGCGGATGCTGACGTTTATTAAAGTCAAACCCCAACCGAATCGGCGCGCCGGTCAGTTTCGCTATCAAGGCGCTTCGCCACTGATCGGCCAGGTTGATAACGAGATCGTAGCGCTGATGACGCAGCTGGTTAATCAGCTGCCACTCTTTGCTGAGTTGAGTCCGCAGCCCCTGTTTTTTCCATTGGCGGTCGATGGCGAAAATACGATGGATGCGTGGATTGGCGGCCAGCATGTCCTGGGTTTCAAGGTACAGCAGCACATCGATTTGGGCGTCCGGATAGGTTTGACTCAGGGTGTTGATAACCGGAGTGGTCAATAACATGTCGCCATGATGGCGAAATTTTATCAGCAGAATATGCCTGACGGCATGGGCTGTGGCGTGATTCATCAGCGGCGTTTCTCATTGCAAGCAGAGGGCGATTTTAGATGACATCGCCATGAGTGGCTACTATTGATCCCCGGAGAACTTCGTTCGCCGTTTAACCTACGTAGCAATATGCGTAGTTACAATAATTACTTTTCACGGCGACAAGAGCGGTTAAGGCTGCCCGCGTCACCGGCTTAAGTGACTTAACGTCCCCAGATTATCAGGCGGCAATTTCCATGTGTAAACCAGCATTTATCATCACGATCGACACGGAAGGAGACAATCTTTGGCAAAATAATGACCGGATTACGACCAGGAATTCTCATTATTTGCCACGGTTTCAGCAGCTCTGTGAACAATATGGTTTTAAGACGACCTGGCTGACAAATTACGAAATGGCCATAGACCCCGCCTACGTCGAGTTTGCCCGAGACGTCATCGCCCGAGATCAAGGAGAGGTGGGGATGCATCTGCATGCCTGGAATAATCCGCCTGAGTTTGATCTGACCGGGGATGATTGGCGCTATAAACCTTATCTGATCGAATACCCCAAAGCGCTGATGCGACAGAAAATCGAGTACATGACGTCGTTACTCGAAGATACGTTCCAGCGCAAAATCCGGAGCCATCGTTCTGGCCGCTGGGCATTGAATGAAGACTACGTTCAGCTGTTGATGGAGTACGGCTATGAGATTGACTGTTCCGTCACGCCGCGGGTGAACTGGCGGTTTTCGTCGGGCGACCCGAACGGGCAAGGCGGCACCGACTACAGCCATTTCCCGCACCACGCTTACTTCATGGACCCGAATAACATTGCACAGCCGGGTAACTCCACGTTGCTGGAAGTGCCAATGAGCATTCAGTACAAGCACAGTGGTTTTCTCAACGCGATGACCCAGATGTACGATCGCCTGCGCGGAAAACAGCGCAGCGCTTCCGTGAACTGGGTGAGGCCTAAAGGCGGCAACCTGCGCCAGATGGAGTCGGTGGTGGCAAAGACCCTGGAGGAGGGCAGTGACTATATTGAGTTCATGCTTCATTCGTCCGAACTTATGCCGGGAGGCAGCCCGACATTTTCTACTGAGCAACACATAGAGACTCTATATCGCGACCTGGACATGTTTTTCGCCTGGCTTGCGGACAAAGCGGAGGGGAAAACGTTGTCAGGATATTATCAGGAAATTAAGGCTGTTTAGATGAAGAAAGGCTGGAAATTTAAACTCGTTGACCTGTTTTTACGGATGTACACCCGCAGTCATGGGCGGTTAAAACCCGCTCAGGATCTCGTCACTGAGAATTCGTTCTCTCACATCGTCATTTATTCTACGACCGCACTGGGCGACCTGATGTTTAACACGCCGGCCATCCATGCGGTGCGCCAGCGCTTTCCGCAGGCGAAGATCACGCTGGTCGTGCATAAGAAGCTGGAAGCCTTCGTCGACGAGGGGAAAGACTGGCAGCACGTCGTATGCTGGAATACCAAAATCAAAACGGTTCCTCAGTTGGTTCGGGACATTCGCCAACTAGGTGAACCGGATTTGGCCATCATTCTGCATTCACACGATCCCTATGATTATCTGAGTGCCGTCATGTCGGGTGCGAAATATGTGCTGCGCGACAACTATATTGACGGGATTGAGCTAATGGATCGCTGGCTGGCGGGGTATGTCATCGGATTTCGTGGCCATGTCATTCAACGCAAGCTGGAGTTGGTTTCCATGCTGGGCGCGGATATCAGCGATATCAGCATGCGCGTTCCTTTTGCGGTGCCGTCGGTCGACAACATCGGGCGTGGAACGGTGATTGGTTTTCAGATGGGAGCCTCGACGTCTGAGCGGTGCTGGCCGGTGGAGAATTTCGCCGCGGTGGCTGAGCATTTTCTTGTGTCGGACCCGACTTGCAAGATCGCACTGACCGGCTGGGCGGGCGACAGTTCGCTGGTTGAACATCTGCTTCGACAGTTGGACCCTGCGCTGCATCATCGCGTCATCAATCATGTTGGTTCGTCCAGTCTTAAAGAACTCGCGGGGCTGCTCAAGGGTATGGATGTGTTAGTGACCGGGGACACGGGACCTTTGCACATCGCGATTGCACTCAGGGTGCCAACGGTGAGTCTGTTTGTGACCGCGGAGCCGCACAGCACTGGCCCGTATCAAGATCCCGAGCTGCACGATGTGATTTATGGCGCCACCAACAATCTCGCGATTCAACAGGGGGATGTGATGAAAGCGATCACGCCGCAGCAGGTGATTGCCAAGGTACAGCGCCGTATCGAACGGATAAAGGTGACGGCGGACGACGTGACCCGCTAAGCTAAGGCTGCTTGGCAGCAACGACTGTCGTTGACGGTGCTTTCGGGTCAGTTAAAACGCCCCTGACGGAAGTCGAGGGGCGTTGTATTTAGCGGGCCAGAAAACCGAACAGGTATCTAAACCACCACATCGGTTTCCAGAGCGTATTTTTCTTACGCGCCGGCGGCGTGCGGTGGACGTTTTTCACGATGCTCCAGCTGAAGTTCAGGAACATCCTGCTGTGCCCAAACTCCTCGCCGTAGGTCTCGATCTCATGTTTCTTTTTATCATCGACGGGCGTGTTGGCTGAGAGATCGCGCTCCAGCGTGTGATAGGACTTATTGCGGTTCACATTCCTTTCTGAACACAAGTATTTCTTTGATAAATAACGCTGAATGGATCCGTGGTACTTCTGATATTTCACGAAGCGATAATCTTCCGCGCCGTAATTGCCCGCGAATTCCTCGTCGTAGCCGAAAAAGCGCATGAATCGGGCGCGGGACATAAAGAATAGGTTGGAGTGGCCTTTATAGATTTTCTGCGGGTTTTCCGGCGAGTTGCGATAGAGCTTAAAGAAGGTGCGTCCCGGATTGCGTCTGTCCGCCATGTAGCGCAGCGTATTTTCATGGATGATATGGTCGAGATCGGTCATCACGATTTTATCGGACTTGGCGTAGAGGACGCCGAGGTTCCGTGCACCGGCCTGATTCCATGGAATGTTCTCGTTGATCTTGATCCAGATGAGGTTCAGGTTGAATTCGGGAATGTCGTAGCTGACCGGGGAGCCGTCGTCGACGATGACAAACTGGATGACATCCAGCAGCTCGGGGGAGTACTGCTCGTACTCGCGCAGCAGTGAAGTAACGGATTCGATGTCGCTTTGGTTGCAATAAAAGTGAGTGACGTAGCTCAGTTTGATATGTGACTTATCAACCCTGTTAATTTCTCGAATATTTTCCATGATGGCCTGTATGTAATAATAATTTATCTAAAGTTATTATATATTTGAAAACACCGTATGCAATGAAAAACAGAATATCACCATGACTTGAATGATATTCTGTTTACCTTTAACCGTTGGCTATCTGCTCAGAAGGTGCTGGTTTGTAGGCAATAATCCCCAGGAGTAGCCCGCTCAGGAACATATATTCTTCCATGTAATGATCTAATAATATTCTGTCGACCATTGATCGGAAGAAAAATCCACTTGATAGAATTAATAGCACTACGCCGACGGTTTTGTTTTCTTTGAAAAAGGCGCGAATGGATATTTTAAATATCATAATATTATAAATAACCCAAAGCAGAATTCCGATAACACCATATTGCAAACCATATTCCAAAATACCGCTGTGGCTATGGCTGATATCGATCAGCGGATTATGATATTTCTCATGCAATCGTTGTAAAAAGGCAGTTTTACTGGTGCCAATACCTAACGGATGTTCAAAAATAAAATCCGTAGCCTGATGGACATAGGCAATACGACATGCGTTGGAATGACTGACGGGTGTACCGTCTGCATGAACGGGTATTACGCGTTCGGGGCTATTAAATATAAAACAAAAGCTATTGCTGGGGGCATTCCAACCAATTTCTACATCCTCCCTGATGCTTTTCCAGCGTGGATCTTTTTCATAAGAAAATAGACCAACGCTTACCACAGTCGAGAGAATAAGCAGTGTATAGATACTTAGTTTCCACAAATTAATAGCATGGATTTTTCTGATAATGAATATCAGGCTGATGGATAATATTCCGAAGATCATACCCACCGTTCCCCAGCGGGTATTTGCCAGCCCGGTAGCGATGACGTTAGAGATAATCAACGCGACCACAACGCCGGTATTCAACGTCAGCAGACGCCGATTTTCCAATATGCGTAATAGTAAATCAGAAAAAATGATGATACTTATCAGGTTGATTTGAAAGCTGAGTTCCAGACGTGATGTGAAGATATAGGTTTCTCCCCACATAATGACGCCGGAATTGAAATAGATAAACGCGATCGTCAAAATATGGAGAAAAATGGGTGCCCAAAAACTCAAAATGACGGCGGTAATTATTTTTTTATAGCTTAGGTTTGGAAAGTTGAATACAACAATCGCATGAAAAACCAAACCATAAATAAATAGCATGAGCGGCCTCATCCATTGACTTTGCCAGGCTCTCAATGCGTCATGTAAATGGGGTGAAAGTAATAGCGCACAGGATAGTGTTACGGCGGTCATTATGCCTAACACCGTTAATGCATTTTTTAATTTACCTGTGTCTAAATTTTGCAAAAAGCGTCGGTCTTTAAAAAACAGTAACAATGAAAAGACGAAGGCACTGTAAATAAGTAAATTCCGATGGAAAGGTAAGAGGTTATTGGGAATAGCCCAAAAAGAGCACAGCAATAACGTTATTATCAGTAAAAATAGCGCAATGGGTTTATGGCTAGATATCGACATAGTTACCTTCCGGGAAGAATCCCCAGCTCCCAATTTTTCATTTTGTATGTTTTAGTATAATCATGGTTAAACATGACATTAAAACAGCCCAATTATGAGGAGGAATATTCTTATTTGTCATTTTTTATAGTCAGAAAGCATGATTTTTCATCGAGCGGCAAGCGAGAAAAAATATCATCGCTCGTTATTGAACGCATCGTTTTATCATGAGATACGACAGCGATTTGATTTTTCCCGTACCCCCCAATTAATCCCGGATCTGTCGGGCCATAGAGCGTAATATTTGGCCGATCGAGCGCCGCCGTCAGATGACTGAGCCCGGTATCTACTGAGACAACGGCTTTAGCTCCGGCCAATACCGTCGATACCTGTTCCAGATTCAGTCGCGGCAGAACGTCGACATGGGGGAAACCTTTCGCGAGTCGCTCTGCGCGCTGATGCTCATGTTCCGCTCCCCACGGCAGTTTGATACGCAGACCACTCGGTTGCATCAGTGCGATCAGTTCGCGCCAGTGATCTTCCGGCCAGTGCTTTTCGTCGCGGGTGGTGGCGTGCAGAAAGACCAGATAACGCCCGGCGTCTTCTGGCGGTGAAGCCAAGAATTTAGCGGCAATCGCGTAATCCCCGGTGTCTGCAGGACGGCGATAGTTCAGGCTGATAGCAAACAGTTCACGAATGCGCTCGACGGCATGCTGCTCGCGCGCCACCCGATGGCGGTATTGATAAAACCAGCTGGCCAGCGGCTCGCGAGCGCTCTTCCAGTCCAGCCCGTGCTTATTTCCTCGTGCCAGACGCGTGACCAGCAGCGCGCTTTTGATCAGTCCCTGCGCGTCGATGACCGCGTCGTAACGCCGGGACCGCAGCAGCCGCTTGAACGTTGAACGCTCCTGGCGAACGGCGGCGCTGAACCAATTTTTGCGCCAGCGGCGAATCGCAACCGGAATCACCCGGTCAACGGCCGGGTGCCAGCCAGGGATCTGGGCAAATCCCTCTTCCACCACCCAGTCGAACTGGATGCCTGGCACGGCGTGCATAGCGTCGGTCAACGCGGGAAGGGTGTGCAGAACATCTCCCATGGAGGAGGTTTTTACGATCAGCACTCTCATGCCTGCGCTCCTCGCTCATTCACATGCTTTTCCAACGCGTTCAACACCTGTTGCGGCTGAATGTCGATCAGACTCTGGTGGTAACCCTGCTCCGCGTCGCCTTTGCGCACGCGATGATAGCCGCTGATCAAGCGGATCACTTCCGCCTCTCTGGAGAGTGGCGGAGTAAAGTCGGGGCTGCTGGGACCGTAGAGAGCGACGAGTGGACGATTGAGCGCGGCGGCGACATGCATTAGCCCGGAGTCGTTGCTGACTACGGCGCGGCAGGCGGCGAGCAGCACGACGGCCTGATCCAACGAGGTATTACCCGCCAGATTGAAGCAAAACGTCTTCGCCTCTGTCGTCAGGGTGTCGCGAATGTCTTCGCCCGCCTGACGGTCATTGGCCGAACCGAACAGCGCCACCTGATAGCCGCGTTCGATCAGCGCCTGAGCCAATGCGCCATAGTGGTAATGCGGCCAGCGTTTGGCAGGGCCAAATTCCGCACCGGGACAGAATCCGATCAGCGGTCGCTCGCCCGGCAGGCTGAACTCGGCGATGGCCGCCGCAATTTCGGCCTCGGAGACCTGTAGCTGCGGCCATGGCAGCGACGCGGGGAGATCGTTCGCACTACTAATGGTTTTCGAGTCATAGCCGAGTGCGACGTAACGCTGCACCATCAGCGGAAAGGCCGCTTTATCCAATACGCGGACATCATTCAACAGCCCGTAGCGCATTTCACCGCGCCAGCCGGTACGCTGCGGTATCTGCGCGAAGAATGGCACCAATGCGGATTTGAATGAGTTGGGCAGCACGTACGCGCGATCGTAGCGCTGGGGGCGAAGAGCGACCCCCAGACGACGGCGTTCGCCCAGTTGCAGCGCGCCGTGGCCCAGCGGCATGGCTAGCGCCTGATTGACTTCCGGCATGCGAGCCAGCAGCGGACGGCACCAGGCCGGTGCCATCACGTCGATGACGGCATCCGGGTGTTCGGCCTTGAGTGTGCGATAAAGACTGTGCGACATCATCATGTCGCCAACCCAGGACGGGCCGATTACCAGAATTTTCATACCGTTCGAGATCCCCTACGGTCACGCAGGATTATGCGTCGCGGTTAAGCCAGGCCATGTAGTCGGCTACGCCTTCAGCGACGGAGTGGAACGGTTTGTCATAACCGGCCGCGCGCAGTTTGGTCAGATCCGCCTGCGTGTAGGACTGATAGCGGCCCTGCAGTTTTTCCGGGAAGGGAATGTACTCAACGCTGCCGGTTTTGTGGTAATCCAGTACGGCGTCGGCGACGGCCTGGAATGACTCAGCACGGCCGGTTCCGCAGTTGAAAATACCGGATACGCCCTGCTTCCAGAACCACAGGTTCACGGCGGCGACGTCGGCGACATAAACGAAGTCGCGTTTGAAGTTTTCGCTACCGGAGAACAGCTTCGGATTTTCGCCCTGGTGGATCTGCTGGTTCAGGTGGAACGCCACGCTGGCCATGCTGCCTTTATGACCTTCGCGCGGTCCGTAGACGTTGAAATAGCGGAAGCCGCAGATTTGGGAGCCAGCGTGCGGCAGAATTTCACGCACGTACTGATCGAACAGGAACTTGGAGTAGCCGTATACATTCAGCGGTTGTTCGAACTGACGCTCTTCCACGAAGTTGTTGCTGCGTCCGCCATAGGTGGCGGCGGAAGAGGCATACAGGAAGGGAATGCTGCGTTCCAGACAGTAATGCAGCACCTCTTTTGAGTACTGATAGTTGTTATCCATCATGTACTTGCCGTCCCACTCGGTGGTGGAAGAGCAGGCGCCCTCATGGAAAATCGCTTCGATATCACCCAAATCGTCGCCGGCGACGATATTGGCGATGAAATCTTCTTTGTCGATGTAGTCGGCGATATCCAGATCCGCGAGGTTGGCGAACTTGGTGCCGTCTTTCAGGTTATCAACTACCAGAATGTCGCGGTAACCCGTGTCATTCAACGCTTTTACGATATTGCTGCCGATGAAACCGGCGCCGCCAGTCACGATAATCATGGGAATGACCCTTGCTAAGCTGTTAAGTGAGGCACCGCGCCTCACGCTATCTATTGGGCGCTATCATAGCATTTCATTTTCCAGCGGACAGCCTGGCATTATTTTTCTGTCGGCGGGGTACTGATGATGGGATCGCCCATCCAGGTCTGCCAACGTTGCTTGAGATAGACGACGGGAGCGCTGTGGCTCATGTTCTCGCCAAGTTGGCTAAGCACCTGCGGTTGAGGCATCGGCGACAACGGGCGTTTAGCCCGGCACTGCTGTGGCGAACGGAACGTGTGTTTCGAGGCGGTATAAACCGGCAAAGGTCGGTACCGCTGGGGTTCCTGAGGTTCGTTTAATAGCTGGCTAGGCCGCACCAAGACGATATCGGAGGGCAGCGTGGGCAACATTTGTTGCAGTACGCGGATGGTATTGGGATGCGGATGGCCGATAGCGATGGCGGAGCCGTTGCGGCGAGCCAGCTCAACGGCTCGACTGAACTGTTGACGAATGTCGGCTTCGTTCTGACTATCATCCAGAAACACTCTGCGTTTGACGACTTTGACGCCAGTGCCTTCCGCCGCGCGGCTGGCCTGGCTGCTGCCTATCGTCATACTGTCCAAAAAGTAGAGATGATAAGCGGTCATGGCCTGCATGACTTTCTGCATCCCCGGCAGGCTGGCGGTCATGGCGCTGCCCATATGGTTATTCAGCCCGACGGCGTAAGGTACTTTGCCGACCGCTTCACGCAGAATGCGTTGAACTTCTTCGCTGCTCATGTCCGGTCGAAGTGTGTCTCGCTCTAGCGGCTGCTTGCTCATCGGTGCCATAGGCAAATGGATCAGGACTTCGCGGCCCTGCTGGTGGGCTTCCGTCGCCATCTCTCGCGCGTTCGGCGCGTTTGGCAATACCGCGACGGAAATGGCCGTCGGCATGGCCAACACCTGACGTTCATTGTGGAGGCGGTAGCCGAAGTCGTCGATAACGATAGACAGTTTGCCTGCCCAGGCGGGAACCATCAGACCACACAGGGTAATAGCCGAGATAACGCGAAAAATGAATGGACGCAAAACTACCTTCCTAACCAGGGGAGTGGGTTAACGGCCTGACCTTGACGTCGAATTTCGAAATAGAGCGCCGGCTGGCTTTGTCCGCCGCTGGTGCCGACGAGCGCAATAGGTTGTCCTGCCTTGACCTTGTCGCCGACGGACACCAGTGCGCTCTGGTTATATCCATACAGGCTCATGTCACCTTTACCGTGTTCGACCACCACCATCAGACCGTAGCCTTGCAGCCAGTCGGCCATGAGCACGCTGCCGTCGGCGATGGCTTTGACCTCGGTGCCTTCCTGCGCCCCGATCACCAGGCCTTTCCAGCGGAGTTCACCCTGCAATGGCTCGCCGTAACGGTGCAGGGTTTGACCGCGAATCGGCCAGACGGCCTGTCCATCAGGTCTTCCCAGCCCGCCGGTGCGCGCCATCAGAGAACGTTCGCTATCGGTGGGGGTATAACGGGTGCCGCTGCGTTTTGCCTTATCTTCTTTCTCTCTGACGCGTGCCGCCTCTCGGGCTTCGCGCTCGGCGCGCGCGCGCGCGTCCCGTTCGGCGCGGGCGATTTTGTCGCGCAGACGGGTTTCGTTCTGACGCAGTTCGGTCAACTGCTGCTGATCTTTTTCCAGCGTGCTTTCGAGCGTGCTCAGCGTTTTCTGGCGTTCTCCCTGGGCCTGTTCCAGGGTTTTCTGCTGCTGCTGCTGTTCACTGAGCAAACTTTGCTGACGTGCCAGCCGATCGCCCAGCGCCTCTTTTTGCTGGGCGAGGTCGGTGCGGGTTTGCTGCAGATGCGCGATAGATTCCTGACGGGCCTGATTCAGATAGCCGAAATACGCCAGAATACGTTCGCGACGCTGGCTTTCCTCGCCGCTCAGAATGAGTTGAATTCCGCTGTGCTGACCCTGACGGAAGGCTGCATCCAGCTGCTGTGAGAGCAATTGCTCCTGCGTTTTCTGGCGCGACTGCAGTTTGGCAATGGAGGCGTTCAGGGTTTTAATTTCCTGCGCCAGGTTCTCCAATGTGCCGCGCGTTTCCCTCAGCTGACGGCTGGATTGTGAAATCGACTGTTCCTGGCGTTTTAACTGCTCCAACAGAGCGCTGCGTCGCTGTTGCTGCTCTTTCACGCTTTTCTCTTTAGCAGCGATATTCTGCTGCAGAGATTTGAGTTGCTGCTGACTGTCGTCGGCTCCGCTGCGGAACGGCAACAGCAAAGCGCCAATGCATAATGCACTGGCGTAGCGAAGTCGCCGACGTTGGCGGTCAGTTGACCCTAACGGTACAGAAAACGCGCTTTTATTCATGATGATGGATTATTCCACGATGCACAGCCGCTGACCAGTTGTCTCACTCAGGGTTTCTATTACCAACTGTGTGCGAGAGATGCCGACGCAGGCCGCAATGAGATCAATAATAGATAAGTGGAAGCGTCTCCGCATAAAATGATTGCGCGTGCCGCTTTCTGGCGGGTTTTTATGTAGCTACGCGCAGATTCACTCGGCGATATTGGCTTTCAGGCTGTAATTGCCCTATCGCGCAGGTATACTCAAACACCTCAATATTGATTGCTTAACTGATTCCGGAGTCGTTACACCTCATGCAAGACATTATGCAAGAGATCATGCCATTCGTTAGCAGACACCCGATCCTCAGCCTGGCTTGGGTTGTGTTGCTTGTTCTGGTCATCGTGCTTACGTTTAAGAGTAAGTTTTCGAAGGTGAAGGATGTTGCTCGTACAGAAGCAATCCGACTGATTAACAAAGAAGATGCGGTCGTTGTGGATCTGCGTACGCGCGAAGAGTATCGCCGTGGACACATCGCCAGCTCCATCAACCTGTTACCTAACGATATTAAAAACGGTAGCCTGGGCGAACTCGAAAAGCACAAGGCTCAGCCCGTCATCGTGGTCTGCGCTAACGGGATGTCCTCTCGTCAGTCAGCCGAGCAGCTCTTTAACGCGGGCTTTACCCGTGTTGTGATTCTGAAAGACGGTCTTGCGGGCTGGAGCGGTGAAAACCTGCCATTGGTTCGCGGCAAGTAACAGAGACGGCCGTGCGTCGCGTCCGCGGCAATGATTGACCGGGCGCGGGGCCCTTAGCGCTGGCGTTGACTTTCCGCAGACAGGGAAGCGCGTCAAGGAAATCTAACAAAAGGTATTTTTAACTATGTCCGAACACAACAACGTCGAAACCTCATTCCAAATCCAGCGTATCTACACCAAAGATATCTCTTTCGAAGCGCCGAAAGCACCGCAGGTGTTTCAGCAAGAGTGGAGCCCTGAGGTCAAACTGGATCTGGATACGGCGTCAAGCCAGCTGGCTGACGACGTCTATGAAGTGGTGCTGCGCGTCACGGTGACTGCGCTGCTGGGTGAAGAAACGGCGTTCCTGTGTGAAGTTCAGCAGGCGGGTATTTTCACCGTTTCCGGTCTGGAAGGCCCGCAGCTGGCTCACTGCCTGGGTGCTTACTGCCCGAACGTTCTGTTCCCGTATGCGCGTGAATGCATCACCAGCCTGGTTTCCCGCGGTACCTTCCCGCAGCTGAACCTGGCCCCGGTCAACTTTGATGCGTTGTTCATGAACTACCTGGAACAGCAAGCATCCGAAGAAGGCGCCGCAGCGCCTCAGCTGGATGCCTGATGAACATGCCTGACGCTTCCATGACCGTTATCGGTGCCGGATCTTACGGCACCGCACTGGCGATCACACTGGCGCGCAACGGCCATCATGTTGTGCTCTGGGGACATGACCCTGTCCACGTGCAGGCGTTGCAGGATGCCCGGTGCAACCAGGCGTTCCTGCCGGATGTGCCTTTCCCGGATACGCTGCTGCTGGAGAGCGATCTGACGCGTGCCGTGGCCGCCAGCCAAAATATTCTGGTGGTCGTGCCGAGCCATGTGTTCGGCGACGTGCTGCGCCAGATCAAGCCTTATCTGCGTGCGGATGCGCGCATCGTTTGGGCGACCAAAGGGCTGGAAGCCGAAACCGGACGTCTATTGCAGGACGTTGCACGAGAAGCGTTGGGCGACGCAATACCTTTGGCGGTGCTGTCGGGACCGACATTCGCCAAAGAGTTGGCTGCCGGCCTGCCTACCGCTATCGCGCTGGCGTCGACGGACAGCCAGTTTGCCGATGATTTGCAGGAACTTCTGCACTGTGGCAAAAGTTTCCGGGTTTATCGCAATCCGGACTTTATTGGCGTGCAGCTGGGCGGCGCGGTGAAAAACGTGATCGCTATCGGCGCGGGAATGTCTGACGGGATGGGCTTCGGCGCGAATGCCCGTACAGCATTAATTACCCGCGGCCTGACCGAGATGACGCGCCTGGGCGTTGCGCTGGGGGCGGACCCCTCGACGTTTATGGGGATGGCTGGGTTGGGCGATTTGGTCCTGACCTGTACCGACAATCAGTCGCGTAACCGACGGTTCGGCATGATGCTGGGGCAAGGGATGAGCGTTGATGCAGCCCGTGACCAGATTGGACAGGTTGTCGAAGGCTACCGCAATACGAAAGAGGTCATGGCCCTTTCAACGCGTCTTAACGTCGAGATGCCGATTACCGAACAGCTGTGGCAGGTGCTTTACTGCGGCAAAGATGCACGAGAAGCCGCGCTAAGCCTGCTAGGCCGGTCGCGCAAAGACGAGAGCGCCAGCTAATCCCTTTTCAAGGAAAACGAATCGTCGTTTGACGGCGGCTATCTCGTTTTGCCTTGCGTAGAGAAGACATGACTTTAGCACGCGATGGACTTCGGAGGATGGTTGCAATGTCGAATGATGAATTAGAGCTGGTCTGGAAAAACATCAAAGATGAGGCGCGCAGTCTGGCTGACTGCGAACCCATGCTGGCCAGTTTTTTCCATGCGACGTTGCTGAAACACGAGAATCTGGGCAGCGCGATGAGCTACATGCTGGCAAACAAGTTGGCCAGCTCCACCATGCCCGCCATTGCTATCCGTGAAGTGCTGGAAGAGGCCTACCGGGCCGAACCTCAAATGATTGTCTCTGCCGCCCGGGATATTCAGGCCGTCTGCCTGCGCGATCCGGCGGTGGATAAATACTCAACGCCTTTGCTCTACCTGAAAGGGTTTCACGCGTTGCAGGCCTATCGCATCGGTCATTGGCTTTGGCAGCAGGATCGTCGGGCGCTGGCGGCCTACTTTCAAAATCAGATATCCGTTTCCTTCGGGGTGGACATCCATCCTGCGGCGAGCATCGGCTGCGGCATCATGCTGGACCATGCGACGGGGATCGTCATCGGCGAAACCGCAGTTGTGGAAAACGATGTATCAATTCTTCAGTCGGTCACGCTGGGCGGGACCGGCAAAACCACCGGCGATCGCCATCCCAAAATCCGTGAAGGGGTGATGATCGGCGCTGGCGCTAAAATTTTAGGAAACATTGAGGTGGGATGTGGAGCCAAAATCGGCGCCGGTTCCGTGGTGCTGCAACCTGTCCCCCCTCATACCACTGCCGCTGGTGTCCCCGCGCGCATTGTGGGCCGTCCTGAAACAGATAAACCCTCCATGGATATGGATCAGTACTTTAACGGTGCTCGCGGCTTTGAATACGGAGACGGCATTTGAGCATCGTCGACCTTTATGCTCTTCACGCACTTCGGATTGAGGCGCCACAGGCAGGTGAAACGCATTGCGTCCCTTGCCTTCGTGGCGCGATCATCCTGAAGCGCGATGCGACTTTTTCTGCCTGAGACCACACGTGTTATTTCTATTTTTCCCTATCGCTGCAACATCTGAAAGGATACCGCCTTGACGGCGTCTGCGCGCGTTTTATGAGTGATTGAGAACTGGATATGTTGTTGAAATTAGCTGTACCTTCGCGGTGTTTACCTCTGTTATCCGTCCTCTCGGCGCCTGTTATGGCTGAGGAGGTCGGTTCCAATAACGTTTCCATCAGTGCGAGTGAGAAGGAAACGACGTCATCCGAGACGGGATTCTGGCAACGCGCCAAAACCAACCTGTCCACGACCTGGAATTCTCCGCAGTCCTACGACCTCTATGTACCGGCGATAACCTGGCATAACCGCTGGGCGTACGACAAGGAAAAGGCCGAGAGTTACAATGAGCGCCCTTGGGGCGCGGGCTTCGGCGTTACTCGGTTGGATGAGGATGGCGACTGGCACGGGCTGTACCTGATGGCGTTCAAGGACTCATT
>NZ_CAMKXG010000045.1 GCF_946477055.1 Lonsdalea britannica
CCGACCGTGATGGTGCGAGGCTGTACGACGTTGGCCGCCGTGATCATGTCATAGTTGTTTTGATGATTGGCGATGTAGATACAGTCGCCGTAGCGAGAAACATCCTCAGGAAGGCGAATGTCGACCTTCAGGCCGAACAACCTCGAAAGCCGCCCAAACATACGACCAAACGTCGATACGTGCCGCGGGTTTTTCGGGCTGAATAAACAGTAGATAAAGCCAAACAGACAAATCAGGATAGCGGACACTATCACGACCACAAAACGAAGAAGAAATACCATAACAACCTCATTAGCCAACTGCCGCCGGTAGTATAGCGGCTTCCTTCCAAAACACACGGCGAACCTTGCTTCCGAATGTATCCAATATTCAGCCTGCACGCCGCGGTCAGAAGTACAACTTAAAAACGCCTTATCCCCCGGTGAAACACACCGACAGATAAGGCGTCCGTCATTTCAGCCGCGGTCGCCCGCGGCGCTGATAATACGCGCGAATCAGGCGTCGCCGCTCTTATCGGCGGGGGCCTGCGGAGACACAACCTCTACGCGATCCACTCGTTGCAGACCGCGAGGCAACAGCGTGCCTTTACGGCCGCGTTCCGCACGGAATTTCTGCAAATCTTCCGGCCGCAGGGTCAGCTTGCGTTTACCCACATACAGCGTCACGGAAGAGGTCGACGTGATGATAAACAACCAGCCGATCTTGTCTTCACCGCTGGCCGCCTGAGCGGCAGGGATAGAAACGATTTTGTTGCCCTTTCCTTTCGACAGCTGCGGCAGATCTGCCACAGGGAAGAGCAGCATTCGCCCGGCGGCGGTGATGGTCAGCAGCAAATCGTCGTCGCTCTGTACGCTGAGCGGCGGCATGACCTTCGCGTTGTTCGGCAACGTCAGTACGCTCTTCCCGACGCGGTTGCGCGCCACCAGATCGCTAAAGGTACACACGAAGCCGTATCCGGCGTCGGAAGACAGCAGCAGTTTCTGGTCGTCCGCCGCCATCAGCACCTGCTCCACCGTCGCGCCCGGCGGCGGCGTCAGCTTGCCGGTCAGCGGCTCGCCTTGTCCTCTGGCCGAAGGCAACGTCAGCGGGTCGATCGCATAGCTCCGCCCGGTGGTGTCGATAAAGACCACCGGCTGGTTGCTCTTCCCACGCGCAGCGGCGCGGAACGTATCGCCAGCGCGATAACTCAGCCCGGCGGGATCGATATCATGGCCTTTGGCGCTGCGCACCCAGCCCATTTCGGACAGCACAATCGTCACCGGTTCGGACGGCAGCAGATCGTGCTCATTCATCGCCTTCGCTTCGCCACGTTCATGCAGCGGCGAACGGCGATCGTCGCCATACGCCTTGGCGTCGGCTTCAATCTCTTTTTTCAGCAGCGTGTTGAGTTTGCGCTCGGAGGCCAGCAGCGCCTGCAGCTGATCGCGCTCTTTCGCCAAGTCGTCCTGCTCGCCGCGGATTTTCATCTCTTCCAGCTTGGCGAGGTGACGCAGTTTCAGCTCCAGAATCGCTTCCGCCTGCGTTTCGCTCAGGCTGAACTGCTTCATCAATACCGGCTTGGGTTCGTCTTCGGTACGGATGATGTGGATCACTTCATCGATATTCAGGAACGCAACCAGCAGACCTTCCAGAATATGCAGGCGCTTGAGCACCTTCTCCAGCCGGTAGTTCAGTCGACGACGGACGGTAGCGCGTCGGAAGACCAGCCACTCGGTCAGAATCTCACGCAGCCCTTTGACGCTGGGGCGAGAATCCAGACCGATCATGTTCATGTTGATGCGGTAGCTTTTTTCCAGATCGGTGGTGACGAACAGGTGGTTCATCACCATCTCCAGATCGACACGGTTCGAGCGGGGAACCAGCACCAGACGCGTAGGATTTTCGTGATCCGACTCATCCCGCAGGTCTTCCAGCATCGGCAGCTTCTTGGCGCGCATCTGGCTGGCGATCTGCTCCAGCACCTTGGCGCCCGACACCTGATGGGGCAACGCGGTGATAACGGCGGAGCCATCTTCTTTTTTCCATACCGCGCGCATGCGGACAGAGCCGCGACCGGTTCGGTACATCTTGCGCAGCTCTTCGCGCGGCGTGATGATTTCCGCCTCTGTCGGGAAGTCCGGTCCCTGAACTCGTTCCAGCAGCTCGTCCAGCGTCGCGTCCGGGTTGTCGATCAGCGCGACCGTCGCGGCGGCGACTTCACGTACGTTGTGCGGAGGAATATCCGTCGCCATCCCGACGGCGATGCCGGTGGTGCCGTTCAGCAGCACGTTCGGCAGTCGAGCCGGCAACATTTTCGGCTCCTGCATCGTGCCGTCGAAGTTCGGCGTGTAATCCACCGTGCCCTGACCCAACTCGCCCAGCAGTACTTCGGCGTACTTGGACAGGCGGGATTCAGTGTAACGCATCGCGGCGAAGGACTTCGGATCGTCCGGCGCCCCCCAGTTTCCCTGGCCGTCGACCAGCGGATAGCGATAGGAGAACGGCTGGGCCATCAGCACCATCGCTTCATAACAGGCGCTGTCGCCGTGCGGATGGTATTTACCCAGCACGTCGCCGACGGTACGAGCGGATTTCTTGAATTTGGCGCTGGCGTTCAATCCCAGCTCCGACATCGCATAGACGATGCGGCGCTGAACCGGCTTCAGGCCGTCGCCAATAAACGGCAGCGCCCTATCCATGATGACGTACATGGAATAGTTGAGATAGGCGTTCTCTGTAAACGTGTGCAGCGCAAGGCGTTCTGCGCCATCATGAGTCAATTCACTCATTCATTATCCTTAAACCGTGGCGTTGGCTGTCTAAAAACAGATCAACCCCGTCAGTGTGATAGAAGCTGCCCGCGATAGTACCGCAACTTGTGGCTGACTGTCACAGTGCCCGATACGGCCGCTGCATGGGGCGTTTCTCTGTGATTGTTGCTGTTCAGTCAAGAGTGTTGTGCGCCATCGCACATTTTTCTCCCCGACGCCGCTGAGTACACTGTCTCTCTATTCATTTACGACTCATCGAAGGTGAGATATCGGCTATGCACAACATTCTGCTTATCAATGCGGGCAAGGCTTTTGCCCATTCCAAAGGACAGTTGAACGACACGATGTCAGACGTGGCGGCCAGCTTCCTGCGCGAAAAAGGCTATGACGTCCGCGTTATCAAGATAGACGATGGTTACGATATCCAGCAGGAAGTCCAAAATTACCTGTGGGCCGACACCATCATCTATCAGATGCCCGGCTGGTGGATGGGCGCACCGTGGACGCTGAAAAAGTATATCGATGAAGTCTTTACCGAAGGTCACGGCTCGCTGTATGCCAGCGACGGCCGCACCCGTTCAGACGACAGCAAAAAGTATGGCTCAGGCGGCCTGCTGCAAGGCAAAACCTATATGCTGTCCCTGACCTGGAACGCACCGCTGGAAGCCTTCACCGACAAAGACCAGTTCTTCCACGGCGTCGGCGTGGATGGCGTCTACCTGCCGTTCCACAAAGCCAACGAGTTCATCGGACTGGCTGCGCTCCCGACGTTCATCTGTAACGACGTGATCAAACAGCCGGATATCGATGGCGACATCGCCCGTTACCGCGAACATCTGGAAAAAATCTTCGACTAACCCTCATCGGCGTAGCCCTCGCTCCTGTGTCCAGGTTATAGCGGGTGCTGCGCCATCTCTTCACTCAGAAAATCAAGAAAGCAGGCGATTCTTCCCGCTAACTGGTGCGTACGGTAATACACTGCATTCACCGGCAGGCGCATATCGACCGTGTGCTCCGGCAGAATCTGCACTAACCGCCCCGCCGCGACGTCCTCGCAGGTCATAAAGTCGGACAGCCGGGTAATTCCCTCTCCCCGCAGCGCCAGTTGGCGCAGCATCTCGCCGTTAGACGCCGAAATGGTCGGCGTGATCGTAAAGAACTCTCCGCCCGCATGCCGCAGCGGCCATTGATTCAGGCTTTCTGACTGCGTGAACCCCAGCAGAGTATGCTCATTCAGCGCTTCCACTGAACGCGGCATGCCATGCCGCCGAACATAGTCCGGGCTAGCCAGAACTCTTACCTGACTGGCGCCGAGCCGTCGAGCGTGAATCGTCGAATCCCTCAGCGCACCGATGCGGATAGCGATATCGGTATGCTGTTCGAGCAGGTCGATAAAGACATCATCCGTATTCAGCTCCAGGACGATATGCGGATAACGGCGGCGAAATTCGGGGATGAGAGGAACGATCACGTGCTGCATAAAGGTGGTTGCGGCATTAATTCGCAAACGGCCGCAGGGCTGCTCGCGGGATAGCGCCAGCGCCTCTTCCGCATGCTCGACCGCCTGAATGACGCCGCGCGCATGCACTAAAAACAGCTGGCCCTCTTCGGACAAGACCAGCCGTCGCGTCGTACGATGCAGCAGCGTCACGCCCAGCTTGTTCTCCAGTCGGCTTAACGCCCGGCTGATACCGGATGTGGTTTGCCCCAGTTGGTCGGCGGCGGCGGTAAAGGAACCGCTGTCCGCCACCACAACAAACGCCTGCATTTCTTCCAGCGTAACTTTCATCGACGTATCACTGCGTTTAGCCGTTAGACCTCAATTTCCGCTTCATCGCCTTTCTCCTGCAGCCAGTTGCGGCGATCTTCCGAGCGCTTCTTCGCCAGCAGCATATCCATCGTCGCCATCGTCTTTTCAACATCGTCTTCGCCGATGGTCAACTGCACCAGACGGCGCGTGTTCGGGTCCAGCGTTGTCTCACGCAGCTGCAGCGGGTTCATTTCGCCCAACCCTTTGAAACGCTGGACGTTGGGTTTGCCTTTTTTGCGTTTTAGACGATCCAGAATGCTGTTCTTTTCCTCTTCATCCAGCGCGTAATGCACTTCTTTGCCGAGGTCGATACGGTACAGCGGCGGCATCGCCACATACACATGTCCCCCCGCGACCAGCGAACGGAAGTGTCGGACAAACAGCGCGCACAGCAGCGTGGCGATATGCAGACCATCCGAGTCGGCATCCGCCAGAATGCACACTTTACCGTAACGCAGCTGGCTCAGATCTTCGCTATCCGGATCGATGCCGATCGCCACGGAGATATCGTGAACTTCCTGCGACGCCAGCACCTCGTCGGAAGAGACTTCCCAGGTATTCAGGATCTTGCCTTTCAGCGGCATAATCGCCTGATATTCACGGTCACGCGCCTGTTTGGCAGAGCCGCCCGCGGAGTCCCCTTCCACCAGAAACAGTTCGGTTTTATTCAGATCCTGCGCCGTACAGTCCGCCAGCTTGCCCGGCAGCGCCGGTCCGCTGGTCAGCTTTTTACGCACCACTTTCTTCGCGGCGCGCAGACGTCGCTGGGCGCTGGAGATCGCCATTTCCGCCAGCTGCTCGGCCGCCTGAACGTTTTGGTTCAGCCACAGGCTGAAAGCGTCTTTGACGACGCCGGAAACGAAGCCTGCACATTGGCGTGACGACAAACGCTCTTTGGTCTGCCCGGCGAACTGTGGATCCTGCATTTTCACGGACAGGACATAGGCGCAGCGCTCCCAGATATCATCCGCGCTCAGCTTCACACCGCGCGGCAAAATGTTGCGGAATTCGCAAAACTCGCGCATGGCGTCCAACAGTCCCTGACGCAGGCCGTTGACGTGCGTACCACCCTGCAGGGTCGGGATCAGGTTAACGTAGCTTTCCGTCAGCAGCTCTCCGCCTTCCGGCAACCACAGTAACGCCCACTCCACCGCTTCGCTCTCGCCCGTGATGGCGCCGGTGAACGGTTTCTCCGGCAGCGTCGGCAGGCCGTTGACCGCTTCGCAAAGATAGTCGTTCAGCCCGTCCTGATAGCACCAGCGCTGCTCGGTCTTATTAACGCCGTCTTTGAAGATGATTTCCACGCCCGGGCACAGCACCGCTTTGGCTTTCAGCAGATGCGTCAGTCGGGAAACGGAGAAGCGCGGGCTGTCGAAGAAGCTGCCGTCAGGCCAGAAGTGAACGCGCGTACCGGTGTTGCGGCGACCGCAGGTGCCGGTGACCGTCAGATCTTGCACTTTGTCGCCGTTCTCAAACGCCATATCGTAGACTTCGCCGCCGCGGCGGACGGTCACTTCGACACGCGTGGACAAGGCGTTGACCACCGAGATCCCCACGCCGTGCAAGCCGCCGGAGAACTGATAGCTTTTGTTGGAGAATTTGCCGCCTGCATGCAGACGACACAGGATCAGCTCGACCGCAGGCACCCCTTCTTCCGGGTGGATATCGACCGGCATTCCGCGGCCGTCGTCAATGACTTCGAGCGATTGATCGGCATGCAGAATCACCTCGATGCGACGAGCATGACCGGCCAGCGCTTCATCGACGCTGTTATCGATCACTTCTTGTCCCAGGTGGTTCGGGCGGGAGGTATCCGTGTACATACCTGGACGACGGCGCACCGGCTCCAGTCCGCTGAGGACTTCAATGGCGTCAGCGTTATAACTTGATTGTGTCATGGTTTGAATGAGTTAAGTCGTTGTTTGAAATGATATGACGTCGTGCAACCGGCACTCGGATGACGGGCCCCCTGCGCTGTTGCTCCGGCCCGTTCACCGCCATCAACGTCATGGCAGTCAGCGCCTGGTCAGCCCCAGAAAATCAACGATAGGCGCAAAAAAGTGCTCAAATCCCATAAACGCGTGATTGCCGCCGGACTCCACCGTCTGACGACAGGCGGTGTAATAGGCCACGGCCTGCCGGTAGTCCAGGAGCTCATCGCCGGTTTGCAGCAGGCACCAAAGCAGATCCGGGGATTCCAGCGGTTCGACCTGCATGGTTTTAAGATCGTAAACGTGCCGAGACTCTAGCACATATTGTTCATCGGTGTAGGGATTGTGCTGAGGCCCTAAATGATCGATCAACAGCTCGAACGGCCTGACGGCGGGGTTCACCACCACCGCAGGCAGCAGGAAGCATTGGGACAACCAGGTGGCGTAATATCCGCCCAGCGAGGAACCCACAATGCCCAGCGGCCGACCGGCGCGCTCCATGACCAGATTCTCCATCAGCTCCGCCGCTTCCGCCGGATAGGCGGGCAGTTGGGGAACGATCATGTCGATGTCGGGATGGTGTTCGGCTAACCATTGGCCCAGCGCCGTCGCCTTCGCCGAATAGGGCGAACTGTTGAAACCGTGGAGATAAAGCAAGGTAGGCATCAGTAACCGTCCGAATCCATATCAGGCAAAAAGGCATTGCCTTCCAGACGAACCACCTGCGTTTCAACGCCGCCGTCCGGCAATAATTCCAGATAACGCCAGCCGGGAGCGACGCTGTCTATCGTGAAGTTGGTGCAATGCGGCTTGAACTGCACGCAGGTGGAGGGCGTCGCCAGCAGGCGTCGACCGTGCCAGTCCAGATCCAGTTCCTGATGAATATGCCCGCAAAGCACCGTGTTGACGTTGGGGTAGCGGGACAGGACGGCATCGAGACTGTGAGCGTTGCGCAGGCTGTGTTGGTCAAGCCAGGTACAGCCCGAAGGCAAGGGGTGATGGTGCAACATCAGCAGGGTATAGCGTTCGGGATGGCTGCTCAGTATCCGTTCCAGCCACTCCAGTTGATACTCGCTCAGCTCGCCATGCGGTACGCCGAACACCTGGCTGTCCAGCAAGATCACCTGCCAGTTTTCCCCTAGCAGCACATGCTTGGAGGGTGCGATGCCGGCCAGCGCCAGCGCATCCACCATCGCCGGTTGGAAGTCGTGATTGCCGGGTAGCCAGACGCAGGGGGCGTCAAAGCGGCGGATCCCCTCAGCGAAGTGTTCATACGCCGCCAGCGAATGGTCCTGAGCCAAATCGCCCGTGGCGGTGATCAAGTCGACGTCGTGTTGCCGTGCGGCGATAGCCTCCAGCACCGCGTGGTAACTGCGGTAGGTATCCACACCAAGCAGGGTTTCCTGCTTGCCAGCAAACAGGTGGGTATCTGTTATCTGTAAAATCCTGATTCTGGCCCCACGCGCCACAGGAAGTGTCAACAGGCTTTCCAAATGGTGTCCTTGGTCTGTGAAATCTGCCTAATAAACCGGAACCGACATCGAACCATACGCTAAACAGTATTTTAGCCAATCAGCGAGGAACTGATTGATTTGATGCTTTTCGTCACGTTGGTGTAGCTTTTTATTGGGATAATCATAACGTGCCTTAAAGCGAAAGATCTGCTGACTGGAACACACTTCCGCGACCATCGCATCGTGGTAGAGGCGCACAACCAGCGTCGGCAGGCTCCAGTAGCTTACCGCTGGCGCAATCTGTTGGATCTCCACCAGCGAGGTGTAGCGGGTAGACTCAAGAATCGTTAAACGATAGCGAGCCTGCTGCACGTGATACTCCACTTTTTCACCCACTTCATCCTGACGCGGCAGCAGACGGCGCAACTGTGCGAAGTTCATTTCGCACAACCGCATCATTTCGGGAAAGTCGGGAGTATAACGTTTCATCAATTCAGTCCACCCACTCAGTTTTCAGTTTTTCATGGTGCAACGCCAGCCATTGCAAGGCAATGACAGAGGCCGCGTTATCAATCACTCCCTCTTCGACCCAGCGATAGCTCTGTTCGCGGCTGACCACCTGAACGCGAATGTCTTCGTTTTCCTCGGCCAGCCCATGCACGCCCTGTGCGGTACGGGTATCCACTTCTCCCACCATAATGGTCAGGCGCTCGCTGGTGCCGCCCGGACTGGCCAGATAGCTGAGCACTTCGCGGCAATGTCCGACAGTCAGACCCGCTTCTTCCTGCGCTTCACGCCGCGCGACGTCTTCATGGCTTTCGCCGGGATCAATAATGCCAGCGACAAGCTCAAACAGCCACGGCGAATCACTGGTATCGTAGGCGGCAATACGAATCTGTTCAATCAACACCACTTCGTCCCGCACCGGGTCGTACGGCAGCAACACGACCGCATGACCGCGTTCGAGAATCTCACGGCTGACTTCGCCGCTCATACCGCCCTTGAACAGTCGATGGCGATAACGGTATCGGTCCAGCGAAAAAAAACCTTTGTACAGCGTTTCACGTGCAATAATTTCAACATCGTCTTTGGTAAAGGTGAAGGGACGAGTCTTTGAAGACGCCATCTTTGTACTCCTGTGATATGTCTCGTAATCTCAGTGTATATTGCTGCTGGGGATGTTGGCCGGAGTCACCGGCGATTGAAACGATATTGACCCAAACCTGACGCCCGACGTGACCGTCAAGACAGACGAAACCGTCAAAAACGAAGAATGTATGTTCAGCGCCTTTTGGCCGCACCGAACGCATCAACGGGGATTTTCCCCACTTTATGACGGTCGATAAAATGCGTCAGGGCGCGGATGTCGCCGCAGGATGGCACATTCAGCCACCTCATCTTATTGTAAGATTCTGCTAGAATCGGCAACTAATCGTCTTCAGATGGCGCTACCATAGCAACTTTGCTGCACAACAAGGAATGCAAATGAAGAAATTGCTCCCTCTTCTTATCGGCTTGGGTCTGAGCGGCTTCAGCTTCATGAGTCAGGCGGAAGATCTGTTACAGATTTATCAGCAGGCTAAAACGACAAACCCCGATTTACGCAGTTCTGCAGCGACTCGTGACGCCGCCTTTGAGAAAATCAACGAAGCGCGTTCTCCCTTGTTGCCGCAGCTTGG
The DNA here is from genome assembly GCF_946477055.1 of Lonsdalea britannica. Taxonomy (GTDB): domain Bacteria; phylum Pseudomonadota; class Gammaproteobacteria; order Enterobacterales; family Enterobacteriaceae; genus Lonsdalea; species Lonsdalea britannica_A. The sequence continues at coordinate 9,625 of NZ_CAMKXG010000045.1, forward strand.
TCTGGGTGCGGATTATACCTACACCAGCGGTTTCCGTGACAGCAAAGACGTGAATAACAACGTGAAGAGCGCTTCGCTGCAACTGACTCAAACCCTGTTCGATATGTCCAAATGGCGCGCGCTGACGCTGCAGGAAAAACAAGCCGGCATCGAAGACGTCACCTATCAGACCGCGCAGCAAACGCTGTTGCTGAACTCCGCCACCGCCTATTTCAACGTGCTGCGAGCGATTGATTCGCTGTCGTATGTCACCGCCCAGAAAGCCTCTATTTATCGCGAACTGGATCAAACCACTCAGCGCTATAACGTCGGTCTGGTCGCCATTACCGATGTGCAGAACGCCCGTGCGCAGTACGACAGCGTGCTGGCTAGCGAAGTCACCGCCCGCAATGCGCTGGACAACTATATGGAAGTCCTGCGTCAGGTCACCGGCAACGTTTATCCGGAACTGGCCAGCGTGAATACCGCCAACTTCGCCGCTCAAAAACCCGAGCCTATCAATACGCTGATGAAAACGGCGGAAAGCCGCAACCTGAGCCTGCTGTCTTCTCGTCTCAGCCAGGACCTGGCCCGCGAGCAAATTCGCTCAGCGCAGACCGGCTACATGCCGACGCTGGATTTATCCGCCTCTAGCGGCGTCAGCAATACTCGTTATTCCGGATCTCGCGCGTCGGGAGGCAGCTACAACGACAGCGATATCGGACAGCATCAGGTCGGCCTGAGCTTCAACCTGCCACTGTATAGCGGGGGCGCGACCAACTCTCAGGTTAAACAGGCGCAGCATAGCTATGTGGCCGCCAGCGAAGATCTGGAGAGCGCGCACCGCAGCATGATTCAGACGCTGCGTTCGTCTCACAACAACATTGCCGCGTCCATCAGCAGCATCGCCGCCTATAAGCAGGCCGTCGTGTCCGCGCAAAGTTCTTTGGACGCAATGGAAGCGGGCTATCAGGTCGGGACACGTACCATCGTTGACGTGCTTGACGCAACAACGACGCTGTATAACGCGAAGCAGCAGCTATCCAGCGCACGTTACGACTACCTGATTAACGAGCTGAACTTGAAATATGCGCTGGGAACGTTGAACGAAAACGATCTGCGCGCGCTGAACGCCACGTTGGGCAAACCGGTATCGACGACGCCGGCACCGACCGCGGACGACAGTACCCGGACCGTTTTCGCCGCCGGCAACTGATCGCTTTTTGCAACGTCTGACAGGATGCGGCGCGAGCGTGCTCTCGCCGCATCACTTAATGACGGCTCCCCTCGTCGCAAATTTCTTTTAGCGTGAGAATTTCTTTCAGCGCGAATTGTATAGCTGCGTAAAAAAGCCCACGCCCACCCGGGCCTCGCTTTTAAAACCCAAGCCGTTCACCTATTCTACAAACCTTTACTGTTATGTTGGGCAAGATGCCCTTTTCCTCGGGAAGACACCACACAATGAAAAGAACACGTAACATCAACTATGATCGCTTCCGTAAAAGCTGGCGTCGCTTTCCTCTGGCGCCGCTGACGTTGGCCATTGGCTCCATACTTATGCTGGCTGGCTGCGAAAAGACGGATGAAACCGTGTCCCTCTATCAGAATGCAGACGACTGTACTCGCGCTAACCCGTCCATGAAGGACCAGTGCACCACAACCTATAACAACGCACTGAAAGAAGCCGAGAAGACCGCGCCGAAGTACCGGAGTCAGGAAGACTGTGTTGCTGAATTCGGCGAAGCGCAGTGTACGCAGACGCCCGCGACCACCGCATCGAATCAAAACTCACCGGCCCAGGCCGGTATGACGGCGCAGCCGCATGAAAGCGGCAGCTTCTGGATGCCTTTGATGGCGGGCTATATGATGGGCCGCATGATGGGCGGCGGCGGATATGCCCAGCAGCCGCTGTTCAGCCCGCGTTCCGCGGCCAGCCCGGCTAACGGTCAGTTTGTCGACGCGAGCGGCAAAAGCTATGGCAGCGCGGCTACCGGCCGCACGATCACCGTGCCTAAAACCGCGATGACGCCAAAACCCGCGACCACCACCACGACGATGCGTGGCGGCTTCGGCGAGTCCATTAACAGACAACAGCAGCAGCTGAGAAAAGAGCGAGAGAACTCCTCTTCCCGCTCGGGTTCAAGTTACCGTAGCCACAGTTCTATGGGTGGGTAAGGCTCAGACATAATGAAAAGAATCGCGATAGCGGAACGCCCTGACTGGCGTGAAAAAGCCGCCGAATTCGGCTTCAATTTCCACACGATGTATGACGAACCCTACTGGTGCGAAAACGCTTACTATCAGTTCACGCTGGCCCAGATCGAAGAGCTGGAGTCTACAACGGAAGAACTGAACCAAATGTGCCTGCAGGTAGTGGACAAAGTCGTCAACAGCGAAGCGCTGCTGACCCGATTTCGTATCCCCAAACACACCTGGGATTTCGTGCGTGAATCGTGGAAAAGCCAGCAGCCCGCGCTGTATTCCCGACTGGACCTGGTCTATGACGGCGTCAATCCTGCGAAGCTGCTGGAAAACAACGCCGACACGCCCACCTCGCTTTACGAAGCGGCATTCTTCCAATGGGGATGGCTGGAAGATCAGATCAACGCCGGAAAACTGCCGCAAAACGCCGATCAGTTCAACAGCATTCAGGAACAGCTGATTGAGCGCTTCGCCGAGCTGCGTCAGCAGCATGGCTTCGGACTGCTGCACTTCACCTGCTGTCAGGACACCGAGGAAGATCGCGGCACTGTACAATATCTGCAGGATTGCGCAGAGGAAGCCGGCATCGCGACGGATTTTCTCTACATCGACGAAATCGGTCTGGGTGAGCGCGGCCAGTTCACCGATCCGCAAGATCAGGTCATCAGTAATCTGTTCAAGCTCTATCCGTGGGAATTCATGCTCCGGGAGACGTTTTCCACCAAGCTGGCGGATGCCGGGGTGCGCTGGCTGGAGCCCGGATGGAAGAGCATTATCTCCAATAAGGCGCTGCTGCCGCTGCTTTGGCAGATGTTCCCCAATCATCCGAACCTGCTTCCCGCCTATTTTGCGGAAGACGAACATCCGGCAATGGAAAACTATGTCGTGAAACCGCTGTTTTCACGTGAAGGCGCGAACATCGACATCGTCCAGAACGGTCAGAAAATCGCCTCTGCCGACGGTCCCTACGGCGAAGAGGGCAACATCGTGCAGCAGTATCATCCGCTGCCGAAATTCGGCGACAGCTACACGCTGATCGGCAGCTGGCTGGTCGGCGACAAAGCCTGCGGCATCGGCTTACGGGAAGACACCTCGTTGATTACACAGGATTTATCGCGTTTTTATCCGCACATCATTCTGGATTAACGCCCTTGCAGACGGCGGCTCCCGCGCCGTCTGCGTTCCCGCTTTTTTACCCACCGCTTTCATGTTCTCAGCAAGAAAATCATTTTCTCCCTTTTATTCTCCCTTTGAAAACGTCTCCATTTGGTTAAATATCTCATCCAGCCGCAGTAAAAATCATTGATGACTCGATTCATCTCGATGGGGCTATTTTCATTTTTTGATGGAATTGAACACAAGGGACGATCATGAAAAAAACGCTAGTGATGGCACTCCTGTTGGGTCTTCATACAACGTCGTACGCACAAAACGAACCCGCCGCGCAGGAAACGACACCCCACTCTTTAGCGCAGGAAATCACTCAGGAAGAACAGCAGCTTAAAGCATTGAGAGAAAAAGCGGAAAACGGCAGCGAAGAAGACCGACATCAGCTTACCGATCAGCTGCTTCGCAGTAACTGGCCGCCATACCGAGCAGAAGGGATCGAGTGGTTGAAGCAGGAAGCGGACGCCAACGACGTGCGGGCGCAATTTCGACTGAGCAAGATTTACCTTGGCAGAATGCCCAATGAAAACGATCCGGTAAGCGGGCTGATTTACCTGAAAAAGTCGGCTGAAGCCGGTTTTGCACCCGCACAGCTGATGATATCTGTCGTGTTGAGCAAACATCCGCAGCTGCCGAGAGATTTTGAGCAGGCCAGGCTGTGGGCGGAAAAAGCCTTAAACAACCCGGACGCCACGCCGCAGTTGAAAGAGGGCGCAGACAAAATGATCGCGTTTATTGATGGACACCTGGCCCCCTAAAATCGACATAACCTAGCGGGAAGGAACGCAGAACCGCTTACTCGGCGCCCCTGCGTTCAATAGCATCAGCCCACTTGCACCGACAGCATGCTGAGAGAGCCCATTTCGATACCGTCGATCAGTATCGACACCGGCTCTTTATCCCGTCGGCTGCCTAACACATACAGCAGCGGCAGGAAGTGATCCGGGGACGGATTTGCCAGCGCCGCATCCGGGTGCTGCATGAAGTTCACCAGCGGATGATCGTCGCCGCAGTAAGTCAGGTTGTCGCGAACAAACTGGTTAAAGGTGCTCGCCCAGGGATACGGCGTCGTATCCCCTTCCCACTTCACCTGACGCAGGTTGTGGACCACGTTGCCGCTGGCGACAATCATCACCCCCTGATCGCGCAGCGCGGATAAACGCTGCCCCAGCTGGTAGTGATACTCCGCCGACTGCGTACCATCGACGCTCAGCTGCACCACGGGGATCTCCGCCTGCGGGAACGCCTTGATTAAGACGCCCCAGCTGCCGTGATCCAGCCCCCATTCGCGTTCGTCGAGATGCACCTTTACCGGCGCCAGCAGTTGCTGAATCTGCCGGGCAAGCGCCGGAGATCCCGGAGCCGGATATTGGATATCGAAAAGCGCCTGTGGAAAACCGCCGAAATCATGGATCGTGCGCGGCGCATCCATCGCCGTCACCGCGGTGCCGCGGGTAAACCAATGGGCGGAAACGGCCACTATCGCCTTCGGCCGGGGCAACGTTTTGCCCAGTGTCCGCCAGGTCTCCGTATAAATATTGTCTTCCAGCACGTTCATCGGGCTACCATGACCGAGGAAAAGTGCGGGCATCCGGGAAACGTTCATAACAGTACCTTTGGTTAGCGTGGAAATAGCGTGAGTGCATAACCGGTACTCTACGCCCCAGACCGAGGGAAAACAGTCGGATAACCATGACCAAAAGCGTCAAAAAATTTGAATTAATACCGTCACAAGAGAGGCATCAGAAGGGAGATAGCAGACGTAAAAAAACCGGCGCATTGCATCAGCAACACGCCGGTCGAAAGTGAGGGAGTTGACCGTTAAGCCGGGTTCTGTCGTGGACAGTCATTCATCTAGGCCAGCAATCGCTCACTGGCTCAAGCAGCCTACCCGGGTTCAGTACGGGCCGTACCATGTGAACCCCTATTTGGCCTTGCTCCGGGTGGAGTTTACCGTGCCACGGTCTGTTGCCAGCCGCGCGGTGCGCTCTTACCGCACCCTTTCACCCTTACCTGATCCCGCTTGCGCGGGCCATCGGCGGTTTGCTCTCTGTTGCACTTGTCGTGGGCTTGCGCCCCCCAGGCGTTACCTGGCACCCTGCCCTATGGAGCCCGGACTTTCCTCCCCTCCATCTGTCTCCCCCGAAAGGGACGGCAACGAAGCGGCGACTGTCTGGTCAACTCCGGCGCGGATGATAGGGCAAATCGCCGCCCTTGTCATCCCCGTTGGCTCACTTTTCCCCGTCTTGCTCCAGCGCATGACGGTACAACGCGTTCTTTTTCACGCCGTGGATCTCGGCGGCCAGCGCTGCCGCCTTTTTCAGGGGGAGCTCAGTCTGCAGCAGCGCCAGCGTTCGCAGTGCCTCTGCGGGCAACGCGCTGTCGTCGCGGTGATACCCTTCAACGATGAGCACCATTTCGCCTTTGCGGCGGTTTTCGTCCTCCTCGACCCACGCCAGCAGCTCGGCCACCGGCGCGCCATAGATGGACTCCCAGGTTTTGGTGAGTTCACGCGCCAGCACGACATAACGCTGCGGCCCCAGCACGGCGACCATATCGCGCAGGCTATCCAGCAATCGATGTGTGGACTCGTAGTAAATCAGCGTACGCGGTTCTTCCAACATCGCCTGCAGCGTGTCTTTTCTCGCCTTGGTTTTTGCCGGAAGGAATCCTTCATAACAGAAACGGTCCGACGCCAGCCCGGCGGCGGACAGCGCGGCAATCGCCGCACACGCGCCCGGCAACGGCACGACGCGCACCCCCGCTTCACGGCACAGTCTCACCACGTGATAACCCGGATCGTTAATCAACGGCGTTCCGGCGTCTGATACCAGCGCCACGCTCATCCCACTTTGCAAACGGCTCAGCAATTGCTCTGCTTTTTGTTGTTCATTGTGATCGTGCAGTGCGAACAGCCGCGCATTAATCGCGAAATGCTGTAACAATAAACCGGTATGGCGAGTATCCTCTGCCGCAATGAGATCGACGCTTTTCAAGACGTCCAACGCGCGCTGAGTGATGTCTCCCAAGTTGCCGATAGGCGTCGGGACAATGTAAAGGGTAGAGGCAGAAATCTCTGCTTGTTGGTCTTGTTTCATTGTTTCATCCGGGTTGCCGATTTAATATTGAGCATCTCTGAATTTATCACTGGATACAGTATGCTTCCCTTACATTCTGTCCGCGCCCATACAGGCCGAGTCATTCCTGTCATGTTGGCGGCACTCTTTCTCGCGGGCTGTCCAAGCCAAGCGCCCCAAAGTCCGTCTAACCAGCAGGTGGCGGTAAAGGCCGGCGCCACATCTGATTATTACCTGCAGCAGGTGCAGCAAGGCGGGGATGATAACAAGGCTGACTGGCAATTACTTGCTATTCGTGCCCTGATCCAGGAAGGCAGGCTGCCTCAGGCCAGCGCGCAGTGGAGCGCCTTGCCCGCGTCGCTCAACGACAGACAACAGCTCGAACAGCGTCTGCTGAACGCAGAACTGGCGGTCGCCCGCAATGATATGAACGCCGCCAACAGCACGTTGTCCCAGCTGGATGTCAAAGCGCTATCCCGTCAGCAGCAAGAGCGCTACTACCAGGCATTGATTAGCGCCAATCAGGCACAGCCGTCGCTGACGCTGCTCCGCGCTTACGTCGCACAAGAACCGCAGTTGCAGGGCGATGCCCATCAGCGCAATATCGACCTGACCTGGTCCGCGCTCACGCGCCTGAGCCCACAAACTCTCAGTTCCATCGCGATCAACGCCGACGAAAATACCCTGGCGGGCTGGCTCGACCTGCTGACGACCTATCAAAGCAAAGCCGCAGCGCCCACGGAGCTGAAAACGGCGATTGCCGACTGGCAAACGCGCTATCCGCATCATCCGGCCGCTAAAACGCTGCCGACGGCGTTGACACAGCCACAGGGGACAGGGACGGATCTGTCAACCTCCGGTGGCATTGCCCTGCTGCTGCCGTTAAACGGTCAGGCTCAGGTCTATTCGAAAGCCATTCAGGCCGGTTTCAGCGCAGCGCGAGACGGCCAGTCCACGCAAAACGCGCCAGTGCCAACGCCCGCGGTCGCTCCGACGGCCTCTGCGCCGGGAGACGCGACGGCCGCTGCATCCGAAACTCAGGCGTCCACCACGCCGACACAGGAACAACCGACGACTCCAGCCACAGCGCCTGCCCCAACGTCCAGCAACGTGGCGGTGAAACTCTACGATACTACCGGCCAGCAGTTAGCCAACGTCATTGCTCAAGCCCAGAAAGACGGGGCCACCATGATTGTGGGGCCGCTGCTTAAAAATGACGTAGAGCAATTACCGGCGACCCAAACCACGTTGCAGGTACTGGCTCTCAATCAGCCGGAGCACGTCCAGCCTAGCCCGAATATCTGCTATTTCGCATTGTCACCAGAGGATGAAGCTCGGGATGCCGCGCAGTTCATTCACAGTCAGGGCAAACAGCAGCCGCTGGTTCTGGCCCCGCGCGGTAGTCTGGGCGATCGCGTTACGGCCGCTTTCGCAGCCGCCTGGCAGCAACAGGGGGGCGCCGCGCCGTTGCAGCAGCGCATCGGCGGCACCGCCGAGCTGAAGCAAGCCATCAATAACGGCGCGGGTCTTTCCCTTAGCGGCCAGCCGATTGTCACCGAAGCAGCATCATCTCAACCGCAGTCAGGCACCACCATCGGCGGCCTGAATATTCCGGCCCAGGTGCC
>NZ_CAMKXG010000046.1 GCF_946477055.1 Lonsdalea britannica
AAAAAGGCGTTAACGTTGACGCATCAGGTAGACAAATAGCGGTTAAAACAGCCAAACATCTCCACAAGGCAAATGATTGCTCACGCCCAAAAAGCGTGATTTCGTTATTCGCCTATGATCGAAAAGTCGGTATGACGGTCTCTTTTTCAACGTTACCGAAGCGCCGCCTTTTTATTGAAAGGAAGTAAAGCGACTTATTTACACCGTCCACGACGGTGACGCCAAAATAACGCTCCTGTTTTATTTTCCACTTAGCAGGATCATATAACCTCTTGGTGAATACACCGGCAGTGACGATATCCCGCGCCCTCTTTTTCGTCGTCGAAATAAAAAAATCTTTTTAAATCAGCACCGCGCTGAATAAAGAAAAATCCGCTCTACACAAGCCGCTTACGGTGTGATTATACTGTATAAAAAACCAGTTAAAGAGGCTTTCATGCGTTCATACCGTTTGCTCCTTCCACGGTTGGATTCCCCTAAAATAAGTCTTCCCTTATTCAGCGACCATTGCGCGGCAGGCTTTCCTTCTCCGGCACAGGACTATGTCGAAAAATCGTTGGATTTGAATGAACTGCTGATCAAACACCCCAGCGCGACCTATTTTGTGCGCGCCAGCGGCGAATCGATGGTGGATGTCGGCATACACGACGGCGATCTGCTGGTCGTTGACCGGTCGCTCAAAGCCTCTCATGGCGATGTGATCATCGCGGCGGTCGACGGAGAGTTCACGGTGAAGACGCTGGCGCTGAAACCCCGGCTGGCGCTGCTGCCCATGAATCCGGCCTATGCCCCGCTCTACCCCGATCCCAATGCGCTGGAGATCTTCGGCGTCGTGGCGCACATCATTCACAGTCTGCAGAGGTAATGTATGTTTGCGCTGGCCGACGTTAATGCGTTTTACGCCTCCTGCGAAACCGTGTTTCGCCCTGATCTGAAAGGCAAACCGGTGGTGGTGCTGTCCAATAACGACGGCTGCGTGATCGCACGCAACGCGGAAGCCAAACGGCTGGGCATTCCGATGGCGATGCCCTACTTCCAGATGCGTCAGCGGCTCCGGGAACAGCAGGTGGCCGTCTTCACCTCGAACTATGCGCTTTACGCCGATCTCAGCGCCAGGGTCATGACCACGCTCGAAGCGCTGGCGCCGCGCGTCGAGATCTACAGCATCGATGAAGCGTGGATGGACATCACGGGCATTGACGTCACCTTATCGTTTGAACAGTTCGGCCGACAGGTCAGAGAAGCCGTCTACGCCACCACGGGCCTGACCGTCGGCGTGGGTATGGCGAAAACGAAAACGCTGGCCAAGCTGTGCAACCATGCCGCCAAGCGCTACCCCGCGACCGGCGGCATCGTCGCGCTCACACACCCGATTCGACTACAGAAACTGATGTCGCTCACCCCCGTGGAAGATGTCTGGGGCGTCGGCAGAAGGACCACGCGCCGACTGCACTCGCTGGGTATCACGACCGCGCTCGATCTGGCACGCTCGCCGACGTCGTTTATCCGTAAGCACTTCAGCGTGGTGATGGAGCGTACCGTCCGAGAGCTGCGCGGCGAACCCTGCATTGAGTTTGAGGAGGAAACCCCGACGAAAGAGCACATCGTCTGCAGCCGCTCTTTTGGCGTCCGCATCACCCGTCTGGAGGAGATGCATCAGGCCGTCTGTCGCTATGCGGAACGCGCCGCGGAAAAGCTGCGCGCGGAGAAACAACTCTGCCGGCAGGTCGCCATCTTCATACGGTCGTCGCCCCACGCGCACAATGAGATCTTCTATGCCAACAGCGCCAGCGAACAGCTGCTGTCGGGCACGCAAGATACGCGGGATATCGTGGCCGCCGCCGTACGCGGTCTGGAAAGAATCTGGAAGGACGGGCCGCGTTACATGAAAGCCGGTGTCATGCTCAACGATTTTTCGCCGCTTCACCGCACCCAGCTGCATCTCTTTGATGACAACCCGCCCCGGCCCAACAGCACGGCGCTGATGAGCGTTATCGATAAAATTAACCACGAAGGATCGAGTAAGGTCTGGTTCGCCGGTCAGGGCATCTCCCCAACGTGGCAGATGAAAAGAGAGATGCTGTCTCCCGCCTATACGACGCGATGGAGTGAGCTGCCCGTCGCCAAAATTGCCTAGACGGGCCTCTTCACAGGGACGTGATTAGCACTGGTCGAACGGCGCGCTGTGGGTTAATACCCGTTCGATGACGTTGAGCGCGCCCTCTTCTTGATTGCTTTCGGTATGGTACTTCGCGACTTCGCGGATTTTAGGCTGAGCATTCGCCATCGCCACGCCGAATCCCGCCTGCCGTAGCATTTCCTCGTCATTGCCGCTGTCGCCGATCGCCACCACTTCGTCATTTTCGATGTGCCAGCGTTGCTGCAACAGCGCGATCCCGTGGGCTTTATGGACGCCGGGAATAATCAAATCGACAAAACCGAATCCGCTGGACACCGGTTTGACGATGCCGTCGAGCGCATGTCCGATGTGCTCCATCAACGCGGGGATCTGATCGTCCGGCACGCTAAGCGAGAACTTGAAGATCGTGTCCGTCAGACCGTCAAAATCGTCACGCTGTTCAATGCGGTAATAGTGTTTGGCAATCAGTTGCAGGAAATCGTCGGTGGAAGACGCATAAACATAGGCGCTGTCTTTGCCGCAAACCACGAACTGGATGTAGGGGATCGCGGACAGCACCTCAATCACCTTGCGCACGTCCGCAGGCGCGAGTTCGCCGCAGAAAATCGGTTGTCCGCCGGTGACCACGTACGCGCCATTTTCGGCCACAAAGGCAATTTCGTCGCGAATGTCAGGGAAGAAAGAAAGGAGCTGATAGTACTGGTTACCGCTGGCGACGACGAACCGAATGCCGTCTTGTTTTAGCTGCGCGTACTGCCTGGAAAATCGGGTTTTGTTGAACTGCTTATCGTTATTGAGAAACGTACCGTCCATATCAACTGCAATCATTTTTATCATACATCACATCCCCGGATAGAAAGGTATCACTGCGGGTTTAGTGTATACAAAACCCCTCTACACGCAATCGGCGAGAGATGGCGCAAAACCGGCCTCGATGGTCTGCTGAAGGCGCGACAGGCGCAGTTGAACGGTGAAAAAGCTTTTCAAATCTTTACACCTTGTTAACCAGAAGTCGCCGCGCGCCTTTCCCCTTGAATACCGGGCTTGATGAGGGATTGGCGGGGGATTTTATGAGGGGAAATCACGGCGTGGGCACTCTCGACATCCGTTAACCTTCTGTTAAATTAAAGTTCAAAACATGGACAGAAGGAGCGCGTGAATGACCCGTCTTACCGCAAAAGATTTTCCGCCGGAGCTGCTCGAACTTTATGACTACTATGCGCACGGCAAGATCACCAAACGCCAGTTCCTCGAGAAAGCCGCGAAATACACCGTCGGCGGTCTGACGGCGGTCGCTTTGCTCGGTTTGATGAGCCCCAACTATGCGCTGGCGCAGCAGGTGGAGTTTACCGATCCGACCATTTCCCCGTCCTATATCACCTACCCTTCTCCCAACGGTCACGGCAAAGTGCGCGGCTATCTGGTTCTCCCTGCGGGAGCGAAAGGCAAACTGCCGGCCGTGGTCGTCGCCCATGAAAACCGCGGTCTGAACCCGTATATCGAAGATGTCGCGCGTCGCGTCGCCAAGGCGGGCTTTATCGCGCTGGCGCCGGATGGACTCAGCTCCGTCGGCGGCTATCCCGGCAACGACGATAAGGGTCGCGAACTCCAACAGCAGGTCGACCCGACCAAGCTGATGAACGACTTCTTCGCCGCCGTGGAATTCTTACTAGAAGATGAGCGCACCACCGGCAAGGTCGGGATCACCGGATTCTGCTATGGCGGTGGCGTGGCGAATGCCGCCGCCGTGGCCTACCCAGAGCTGGCGGCGGCCGTGCCTTTTTACGGCCGCCAGCCGAAAGTCGAAGACGTGCCCCGCATCAAGGCACCGCTGCTGATCCACTACGCCGAGCTGGATACGCGGATCAACGAGGGCTGGCCCGCCTATGAGGAAGCGCTCAAGGCGAATAACAAAACCTATGAGGGCTACATCTATCCCGGCGTTAATCACGGTTTCCATAACGACTCTACGCCGCGTTATGACAAGGCCGCCGCCGATCTGGCCTGGGAGAGAACCCTTACCTGGTTCCGCCGTTATCTAGCCTGAGTGTTGTCCGTCGACGTCGGTAATACGGCGTCGGCGCTTTCTTCCCAACGCATTTGCTCGCTGGCCCTGCTCCCCTCAGTGAACGGATATCCATCCTGAATAATCTCCATCAGCTCCTGCATGTACGGCGTGGCGGACATCTTGACCATCGCGGGGAAAAAGACCTGCGGCGACGGAAAAACGTCGATGACGTGGCAATGTTGCAGCCGCTCGCGGTCCACCTCCGATGAGGGCAACAGCGTCGCGGCTTCCAGACCGGATTCCAACCAGTCGAGAATGACGCCGGGCTGAGTCACATGCATCATCACCTCCGGATCGACGCCGCCCTTGCGAAAGTGATCCAGCAGGCTTTCATAGGTGCCGGGATCGCGCGCCCGATGCAATAACAGCAGCGGCCAGCGGCCCACATCGAGATAAGGGAAAGGCCCCTCTGGTTTTTCCGGTAACAGCGCCTTGTTGACGACCGCCACCAGCCGCACCGGGTCAAACGCCAGGCAGGCGAATCCTTTGCAGTGGTAAGGCTTTTGGATCAGCGCAATATCAATTAAGCCGTCGTTAAGCGACTGTTCGAGATTACTGGAGTCTGAAACGGAAATATTTAATATCACCTCAGGATTACGGCGATGTAATTCTAAAAACAGCGGTTTGAAATAACATTGAAATAAATGCGACAAGCCAATTTTTAATACTTTGTTTTCTTTATTCGCAATGGCAATGGTTTCCCGCGAGGTATTTTCAATCAGACGTAATATTTCGCAGGCTTTTTTATAAAGATAAAATCCGGCTTCCGTGGGTTCAATTCTTTTTGCTGTCCGTACAAAAAGGGAGACGTTTAATTCCTCTTCCAGTTCATGAATACGTTTGCTCAACGGCGGCTGCGCCATATTCAGCTGCCGGGCGGCCTGGCTGATAGAGCCCTCCTCAACCACCTTACAAAAATACTTAAGTCTTTTCAGATCCATACCAGCCTCTTCACACGGACAAGCACACCAACAAGGCGATCATAAGCTTCAGCTTACCATAAATGGAAACGGTCGATTTTGTCCCGATGTCGCAATAATCAGAACCGACAGGCACGGATCGTATTCGAAAATTAATTGTTGCCAATATGTTATTGTTTATTGATTATTGATCCTTCCCCGCGTTGCGATAAACATATCTTTGCTCGCTGCTTGAATAAAGAAAACGAATAAATAACGACAGGGTAGATCGCTTTGATATGAGCGCTACTACTTAAATGGTATTTGTCGGGAGGGTCATGCAGTCATATATTTTTCCTCAGCAAATATATTGCCTTCCCATAAGGAGTGTCGTTATGTCTAACATGAAAAATAAGCCGGATCATCAGGTACACGATCTGCGCTCCGCACTGGCGTTGTTGAAAACGCTGCCGGGCGAACTGGTGTCCACCGACGTTGAAGTCGATCCTCAGGCCGAACTGTCCGGGGTCTATCGCTATGTCGGCGCGGGCGGCACCTGCATGCGGCCAACACGCAAAAACGGCCCGGTGATGATCTTCAACAAGATTAAAGGGTTCAACGATATCAGCGTAGCGATCGGCCTGAACGGCTCCCGTAAACGCGTCGGCCACTTCCTTAACTGCGAGCCGGAACGTCTGGGACACCTGCTGAAAGACTCGGTCCAGCATCCCATCGCCCCCGTCAGAGTGAACGATAACAACGCGGTGTGTCAGGAAGTGGTCCATCTGGCGAGCGACGCCGATTTTGACCTGCGCACCCTCCTGCCCGCCCCGACGAACACCGCCGAAGACGCCGGCCCTTACATCACTATGGGACTGTGCTACGCCTCCGACCCCGATACCGGCGAATCCGACATTACCATTCACCGCCTCTGCGTACAGAGCCGCGACGAGCTGTCCATGTGGCTGACGCCGGGCCGTCATATCGATGCCTTCCGCCAGAAAGCGGAAGCGGCGGGCAAACCGCTGCCCATCTCCATCAGCATCGGCGTCGATCCGGCCATTGAAATCGCCGCCTGCTTCGAGCCGCCGACAACGCCGCTGGGCTTTGACGAACTGAGCGTCGCTGGTGCGCTGCGCGGCCATGCCGTTGAGCTGGTGAAATGCAAAACCATCAACGAATACGCTATCGGCCATTCCGAAATCGTCATCGAAGGCGAACTGCTGCCGGATGTGCGTGTCCGTGAAGACCAGAATACCGACACCGGGAAAGCCATGCCGGAATTCCCTGGCTACACCGGGGGAGCCAAAGCCTCGCTGCCGGTCATTAAAGTGAAAGCCGTCACCCATCGCCACAATCCAATTTGGCGCACCACCGTCGGTCCCGGCGAAGAACACGTCAACATGGCGGGGATTCCTACCGAAGCCAGTATTCTGGACATGGTCAACCGGGCGATGCCAGGCAAGCTGCTGAATGTGTTCGCTCACTCTGCGGGCGGCGGTAAACTGCTGGCGGTGATGCAGTTCAAGAAATCCTCGCCGGTGGACGAAGGCCGTCAGCGTCAGGCTGCGCTGTTAGCGTTCTCCGCATTTCCGGAATTGAAGCACGTGATTCTGGTCGACGAAGACGTGGATATCTTCGACAGCGACGATGTGATGTGGGCAATGCAAACCCGCTATCAGGGCGATGTCGACACCGTCTTCATCCCCGGCGTACGCTGCCATCCGCTGGATCCGTCGCAGGTGCCCGAATACAGCCCGTCGATTTTGCAGGAAGGCATGTCCTGTAAGACCATTTTCGACTGTACCGTGCCGTTCACCCTCAAACCGCACTTCGAGCGTTCGAAGTTCAAAGAGGTCGACGTTAAACGCTTCCTGCCAGACTTCGAATAAGGGGGGAAGATGACCACCCGACGTATTATCGTAGGCATCAGCGGCGCATCGGGCTTTCAGTACGGCGTTAAAGCGCTTGAGCTGCTGAAAGCACAGGATGTGGAAGTCCATCTGGTGGTCTCCGCGGGCGCAGAAAAAACCTGCGCCCTGGAAACTGACTACAAGATGGAAGAGGTGATTGCGCTGGCAGATGTGGTACACGAGTGTAAAAATCTCGGCGCATCGATTTCCAGCGGCTCGTTCAAGACGCTGGGCATGCTGGTCGCGCCCTGCTCCATGCGATCGCTGGCCGCCATCGCCCACTGTCTGACGGATAATCTGCTGACGCGCGCCGCGGACGTCGTGCTCAAAGAGCGCCGCCAGCTGGTGCTGATGGCACGGGAAACGCCCCTGAATCTGGGGCACCTGCGCAATATGCAGCAGGTGACGGAAATGGGCGGCATTATCTTTCCGCCCGTCCCGGCGCTGTACCAACGCCCGCAGACGCCGGATGACATCATCACCCACAGCGTGGGACGCGCGCTCGATTTGTTTGGTCTTGAGGTCAACACATTGCCCCGCTGGGGAGACAATTCAGTCAACACCAGGCCGTAGACGTGCTACGGCATAAAACTGAAAAAAATAACAAGGATAACGAGAAATGCTAATCGGACCTTATGTGAACGGAGCGGCTATCGTGGTTGGCGGCCTGCTCGGCGCGCTCATCAGTACGCGGCTTCCCGAGAGAATTAGAACCGCCTTACCCCTGACGTTCGGCCTGTGCTCTATGGGCCTTGGGATCATGCTGATCATCAAGGTGAAATTCATGCCTGCCGTCGTGCTGGCCATGATCCTCGGCGCCATTCTGGGCGAGCTGTTGTACATCGAAAAAGGCATCGGAAAGGCGGCAGGCACCACGCGTGGGTTGATCGACCGCATTTTCCCCGCCGTAGAAGGCATCTCACACTCCGAATTCACGGATAAATTCGTCGCGATCCTGGTGCTGTTCTGCGCCAGCGGCACCGGGATTTTCGGTGCCATGCACGAAGGCATGACCGGCGACCCGTCAATTCTGTACATCAAGACGGCGCTGGATCTGTTTACTTCGGCCATCTTCGCTACGCTATTGGGGTATGCTGTCATCACGATCGCTATTCCGCAGCTGCTTATTCAGCTTGGACTGGCGATGCTGGCCGCGATGATCCTGCCGATGACGACGCCCGATATGATGGCGGACTTCTCCGCAGCTGGCGGACTCATCATGCTGGCAACCGGGTTAAGGATTAGCGGCATCAAGCTGTTTCCCGTCGCCAATATGCTGCCGGGACTGTTTCTGGTCATGCCGCTCTCCCATCTATGGTCTACCTACATCGCCTGATGTATGACCCGCGGACCCGGTTTGGATGACCGGGTCCACAATAAAGAGAGGAAAGATGCAACCATTACCGGCTTCCGCCGCGACGTTTATTGAACATCATCATGTGCTGTCGCTGACGACGCTGGACGAAGAGGGCCTGTGGAGCGCCAGCTGTTTCTATGCATTCGATGCCGCCAATGCCAGCCTGATCGTCCTGTCCAGCAGTAGCACGCGCCACGGCGGCGTGATGGCGGCCGGCGGCCGGATTAGCGGCACCATCAGCGGCCAGCCCGAGAAAATTCGCGACATCTGCGGCATTCAATATCTGGCCTCGGTCAGCCAACTCTTCGGAAACGAACGACGCGACGCGCTCAGCCTCTACGTGGCCCGCCATCCCATTGCCCGCCTGAAACCCCTGACGGAAGTTTGGCGGCTGGCGCTGCAGACGATAAAGTTTACCGACAATGCTACCCTGTTCGGCGCTAAGGAACACTGGTCGCGGGAATGACCGCCGCCTGACCGCCGACAGTATGAATACCTGAAGTCTTGAGGAAGCCTATGACGACCCCACCGGAACACGTCGTGTTGCTGGACGCCGACAGAAATCCCATCGGTACGATGGACAAAAGTGTGGTGCATACCCATAACACGCCCCTGCATTTGGGCTTTTCCAGCTATTTGTTCACCCCCGACGGCAAATTTCTGACCACACGCCGCGCCTTGAGCAAAAAAGCCTGGCCCGGCGTCTGGACCAACTCGGTGTGCGGTCATCCTCAGTTGAATGAAAAACGGGAAGATGCGGTCAGTCGCCGCTGCCGCTACGAACTGGGCGCAGACGTGGCGCGGATCACGCTGGTGGACGACGAATTCAGCTATTGCGTCACCAGCGCCTCCGGCATTGTGGAGAACGAGTATTGTCCGGTGTTTATGGCGGTTCTCGCCAGCGACCTCTCGCCGCGCGCCGATGAAGTTCTCGACTACCGCTGGGTCGATCTGACCGACCTGATCGACGCCGCGGCCAAAACCCCGTGGGCGTTCAGCCCGTGGATGGTGCAGCAGCTCGCCAATCCGGTGATTCAAGGTCGCCTGCTGGCGTTCGTCGCGTCACTGACGGAGCCGACGTCATCGTTATAAGTCAGGCGGAGAGAGAGGGAGATTCGTCCACGCTCGCGCCCTGTTCCTCGTACTGGCGGCAACGTGCTCTGTGAGCGGTAAATACGCGTTTTCCGGGGCGAGGAAATGATTGGAAATACAAACAAACACGCCGCTTTCACTTCATTACGCCCTGATGTCACGGGGCGTATTGACGCTTATTTTCCCCAAGATATATCTTAGCAACACGGTAAAAACAGAATAATTCTCGCGCAAAATGGGCATGAAAAATTCGACGTCTCACGTTGATGGAGTCAGCGATAAGCATCCTCATCGGTCCTGTAAACGAGCGAAGGTGTTCAATCGGCAGGAGCTGATTCTGCTAATTTTATATCTGACCCGCATTAACCCGACTCATGGCTATGAAATTATCCGTTCGGTGGAGGACTACTCCCAGGGCGCCTATGTCCCCAGCCCGGGAGTGATATATCCGCTCTTGTCCTCGCTGGAGGCGGAGGGACTGGCCACCGTGCATGGGGCAGACAACGGCAAGAAACAGTTCGCCATCACGCTAAAGGGTAAGAAATATCTTGATAAGCAAAATGTGAATTTGCTGACAACGCTAGGAAAGTTAAAAGCGCTGGTTTTAACCCATAATCCCCAGAGGATTCAGAGCATCGACGACGCGCTGGACAATTTGAAGAGCTGTATAAGAAAAAAATTACACCACAAAGACCTGAGCTCGGATGAAGTTAAACAAATAAGGGATGCCATTGAAACCGCAGCACGGACGATTGACTCACGTTGACGCCGAGCCGCTTTTAACTTAGCGCATGACACAGGCCTACAGGTATGACATTAGACTCATTCAACCACGTCAATACGATCAACGACCCCAAAATCCTTGCCGTCATTGACAGACTGAACCGCAACCGGGCTTTCCCTTCCGCCGACACATCGCCAGAAACGATGGCCAACGCACCGGAAAACTTCACCGATTGCGGTTTCTCCATTCACCCCACGCAGGGGGAACTGATTTATCTACTCTGCCGCTCACTGCGGGCGACACGGGTTGTCGACTTCGCCACCTCAATCGGTATGTCCGCGCTCTACTTTGCGGCCGCCATGAAAGATAACGGTCACGGCAAGGTCATCGGTGCTGAACTGGTGCCGGAAAAAGCGGCCATCGCGCAACGACATCTGGCCGAAGCCGGATTGTCCGACTATGCGGATATCCGTGTCGGCGACGCGCGGGAAACGCTCCGGGATCTGGGCGGCGATGTCGATTTCGCCCTGATCGACGGTTGGCCCTCCACGCGCGGCGTTTCGCTGGCGCGCGACGTCATCGAAGTCGTCGCGCCGCAGCTGCGGGTCGGCGGCATGGTGCTTAACGATAACGCCGAGCCGGACTTTCTCGACTACCTCCGGGATCCCAACAACGGGTTTATCTCCGTCAGCCTGCCTATCAAGGGCAGCACCGAGCTGGCGCTGAAGATCCGTTAACGTTGTCGTCGCCCAAACCGCGTCGACAATCCTAAACCTGAGTTTTTTAAGACTTTGCCATCACCGAATTCATCTCGCCGAAATACGGGGAAACGCTATGCAGTTACGCATGTTATGCCTTTTGACATTGATAGGTTTGAGCGGTTGCGACAACAGTAAAACGCAAACCGAAAGCGCCGCGCCGACCGAAGTCGGCGTCGTGACGTTGAAGCCCACCACGTTTACGCTGGAAAGCGAACTCACCGGCCGCACCGCCGCGACGCTGACGTCTGACGTCATCCCTCAGGTCGGCGGCATTATTCAAAAACGTCTGTTTACCGAAGGCGACGAAGTGAAAGCCGGTCAGCCGCTGTACCAGATCGATCCCTCCAGCTATAAGGCGACCTACGATCAGGCCGCTGCCGCGTTGCAGAGCGCCAAGGCGCTGGTCTTGTCCGACTGTCTGAAAGCCAAGCGCTACGCCGGACTGGTCAAAGAACAGGGCGTGTCGCAGCAGGATGCGGACGATGCCCGCTCCACCTGTGAGCAGGACAAGGCCAGCGTACTGGAAAAAAATGCCGCGCTGGAAAGCGCCCGTATCAACGTGCAGTGGACCACCGTCACGGCGCCTATCGCCGGACGCATCGGTATTTCAAGCGTCACGCCGGGGGCATTGGTGACCGCGCAGCAGTCTACCGCGCTCACCACGATCCGTGCGCTGAACACGATGTATTTGGACCTGACCCGTTCCAGTGCCGATCTGCTGCGCCTGCGCAAACAGGCGCTGGCGACCAACAGCGATACGCTGAACGTGACCCTGACGCTGGAAGACGGAACGGTCTATCCGCATAAAGGACGTCTGGAGCTGACGGAAGTCGCCGTCGACGAATCCACGGGGTCCGTTACGCTGCGCTCCGTGTTCCCCAATCCCGACCATGTGCTGCTGCCCGGCATGTTTGTCCGCGCGAAAGTGGATGAAGGCATGATTCAGGACGCCATACTGGCGCCCCAGCAGGGCATTACGCGCGACGTGAAAGGCAACGCGACGGCGCTGGTCGTGACGGCCGACAACAAGGTGGAACGCCGTACCGTCGTCACGGCGGAGGCCACCGGCAGCAATTGGTTGATCACCAGCGGCCTGAAAAGCGGCGATCGCCTGCTGGTGGAAGGCAGCGACAAGGTCGCGGTAGGCAGTACGGTTAACCCCGTCGAAGTTCAACTGACGGGAGGCGCTAACTGATGTTCTCCCGTTTCTTTGTGCGACGCCCGGTCTTCGCCTGGGTGATCGCGATACTCATCATGATGGCGGGGCTGATGTCGATCCGGTCATTGCCGGTGGCGCAGTATCCCGACGTGGCTCCGCCTTCCGTGCGCATCAAAGCGACCTACACCGGCGCTTCCGCGCAAACGCTGGAAAACAGCGTCACCCAAATCATCGAACAGCAGCTGACCGGGCTGGACAACCTGCTCTACTTCACCTCCACCAGCAGTTCGGACGGCGAAGTCGAAATTCAGGTGACCTTCGCTCAGGGCACCAACGCCGACACCGCGCAGGTGCAGGTCCAGAACAAGGTGCAGCAGGCGGAGTCTCGGCTACCGTCTGAAGTGCAGTCCGCCGGGATCACCGTCACCAAGTCCCAGTCCAACTTCCTGCTGATCATGGCGCTGTATGATAAGACCGACAAAGCCACCAGTTCGGATATCGCCGACTGGCTGGTCAGCAACATGCAGGACCCGCTGGCGCGCGTCAGCGGCGTCGGTAGCCTGAGGGTGTTCGGTTCCGAATACGCCATTCGCATCTGGATGGACCCGAATAAACTGGCATCCTACAGCCTGATGCCGTCGGACGTCGAGTCGGCGATTGAAGCGCAGAATATCCAGCTGTCCGCCGGGAAAATCGGCGCGGAGCCCTCCTCCGCCGATCAGCAGTTGACGGCGACGGTACGCGCGCAGTCACGCCTGCAAACGCCGGAGCAATTCCGCAATATCATCGTCAAAAGCGAGTCTAACGGCGCCGTCGTACGTATCAGCGATGTCGCCCGCGTCGAAATGGGCAGCGAAGACTACACATCGTCTTCCCGACTCAACGGCCATCCTTCCGCCGGTATCGCCGTCATGCTGGCGCCGGGCGCCAACGCGCTGGATACCGCAGAGTTAGTAAAAGCCAAAATCAACGAATATAGCCACAGCATGCCGGAAGGCTACGAGATCGCCTATCCGAAGGACAGTACCGACTTCATCAAGATTTCGGTTGAGGATGTGGTCAAGACGCTGATCGAAGCGATCGTGCTGGTCATCATCGTCATGTACCTGTTCCTGCAAAACCTGCGGGCCACGCTGATCCCGGCGCTGGCGGTGCCGGTGGTGCTGCTGGGGACGTTTGGCGTTCTGGCGCTGTTCGGCTACTCGATCAACACCCTGACGCTATTCGCGATGGTGCTCGCCATCGGCCTCTTGGTGGATGACGCCATCGTGGTGGTGGAAAACGTCGAGCGCATCATGCGCGACGAGGGGCTCCCCGCCCGCGCGGCCACCGAAAAATCGATGGGCGAGATATCCGGCGCGCTGATCGCCATCGCGCTGGTGCTTTCCGCCGTGTTCCTGCCAATGACCTTCTTCGGCGGTTCGACCGGGGTGATCTACCGCCAGTTCTCCGTCACCATCATCTCCGCCATGGCGCTGTCCGTCGTGGTCGCATTGACGCTGACACCCGCCCTGTGCGGCCTGCTGCTGAAACACAGCAAACCGCATAAGAAAGGCTTCTTCGGCGGCTTCAACCGGTTCTACGCCCGCACGCAAAAGGGCTACAGCCACCGCGTGGTCTCCGTGCTCCGCCGTCCGCTGGTTATGTTGATCGCGTTCGCCGCCATCGTCGCGCTGATGATCTTGTTCCTCTGGCGCTTACCCAGCAGCTTCTTGCCGAACGAGGATCAGGGACAGATCATGGTGCAGTACACTCTGCCGGCGGGGGCGACGGTTAACCGGACCAACGCCGTCAACAAACGCATCACCGACTGGTTCCTCAAAGAGGAAAAAGACAACGTAAGCGTCATCTATACCATCACCGGCTTTAACTTCAGCGGGAGCGGTCAGAACGCCGGGATGGCCTTCGTCGCGCTGAAAAACTGGGACGAACGCCCCGGTTCGAAAAATACCGCACAGGCGATCGCCAACCGCGCGATGAAAGCGCTGTCCACCGAACGCGACGCCCGCATCTTCGCCTCTACGCCGCCGTCGGTACAGGGGATGGGTCAGACCAGTGGCTTTACGTTTGAGCTGCTGGCCGACGGCAGCACCGAACGCGCCAAACTGATGGAGCTGCGCAGTCAGCTGCTGAAGCAGGCGGGCGCCAGCGCGGAACTGAAGTCGGTCCGCGCCAACGACCTGCCGCAGATGCCGCAGTTGCAGGTGGATATCGACAATAGCAAGGCCGTCGCGCTGGGACTGACGCTGAGCGACGTGACCGATACGCTGAGCAGCGCCTGGGGCGGGACGTACGTCAACGACTTCATTGACCGCGGCCGCGTCAAAAAAGTCTACATCCAGGCCGACAGTCCGTTCCGTTCTAAACCGTCGGACTTGAATAAGTGGTATGTCCGCAGCAGCGACGACAGCATGGCCCCGTTCTCCGCTTTCGCCTCGACGAGTTGGACCTACGGTCCGGAAACCCTGACGCGCTATAACGGTTCCGCCTCGTTCGAGATCACTGGGGAAAACGCCGACGGCGTCAGCTCCGGCGACGCGATGAACAAGATTGAAGCCATTGCCTCGCAGCTGCCGTCGGGGTCAACCTGGGCCTGGAGCGGGCTCTCTCTGCAAGAGAAACTGGCGAGCGGTCAGGCGCTGGGTCTGTACGCCATTTCCATTATGGTGGTGTTCCTGTGTCTGGCGGCGCTGTATGAAAGCTGGTCGGTGCCGTTCTCCGTCATCATGATCATTCCGCTCGGGATCTGCGGCGCCGCGCTGGCCGCCCTGCTACGCGGCTTGAGCAACGACGTTTACTTCCAGGTGGCGCTGTTGACCACCATCGGGCTGTCGTCGAAGAACGCCATCTTGATAGTGGAGTTTGCGGAATTGGCGGTCCGGCAAGGCAGTTCCCTGAGCGCCGCGGTACTGTCGGCAGCCAAAACGCGTCTGCGGCCGATCATCATGACATCGTTGGCATTTATCGCCGGGGTCATTCCGCTGGCGCTGGCCACCGGCGCCGGGGCCAACAGTCGTATCGCGATCGGGACCGGGATTATTGGCGGAACGCTGACGGCCACGCTGCTGGCGATCTTCTTCGTGCCGTTGTTCTTCGTGCTGGTGAAACATTATTTCACCCGTCGCCATGACGTTCAGGAGTAATTCATGTTTTATCGAATGAGTCTTCTCTCACTGTCCCTGCTGCTCGCGGGCTGTATTTCTCTCGACCCGGACTATCAGCGGCCCGCCGCGCCGGTCCCCACGACCTGGCCGGGCGCCACGACGCAGACCGGTCAGGCCGCCGCCTCCCCCGAAGCGGTGCTGACCGACTGGCAGCACGTCATGAACGACGCCCGTCTCAAAACCGTCGTGGAACGGGCGTTAGCCAGCAACCGCGATTTGCAAAAAGCCATCGCGGATATTGAAGCCGCCAGAGCGCTCTACGGCGAGGAGCGCGCCAGTCTGTTCCCGACGCTAAATGCCGAACTGAGCCACACCCGCAGCCGAACGATCGACTCCGGCGTGGGCAGCAGCAGCGAAGCGCAAGGCGCGGTCAGCAGCTTCGAAATCGACCTGTTCGGCCGCAATCGCAGCCTCTCGCGGGCGGCACGGGAAACCTGGCTGGCCAGCGAGGCCACCGCGCAGAATACGCGGCTGACATTAATCGGCGAAACCACGACGGCGTGGATCACGCTGGCGGCGGACAAAAGCAATCTGCAACTCGCCAAAGATACGATGGCGAGCGCGGCCAACTCTCTGCACATCACCGAGCGGCGGATGGCGGCGGGCGTCGCCGCGGCGACCGACGTCAGCGATGCGATGACCGTCTATCAGTCGGCGCGCGCCAGCGTCGCCAGCTATCAGACGCTGGTCGCACAGGACATCAACGCCCTGAACCTGCTGGTGGGCGAGACCGTGCCGGAGAACCTGCAACCCGTGCCGCTTGACCAGCTCAACGACGGCGCCATCGCGCTGGTGCCTGCCGGTGTTTCTTCCAGCGTGCTGTTACGCCGACCGGACGTACAGGAAGCGGAATACAGTCTGAAGAGCGCCAACGCGGATATCGGCGCCGCGCGCGCCAACTTCTTCCCTACGGTGTCGCTGACCGCCAGCGCGGGCGTCGGCAGCAATTCGCTATCCAATCTGTTCAGCCACGGCGCCAATATCTGGTCGTTCGCGCCCAGCGTGACCCTGCCGCTGTTTACCGGGGGCAGCAATCTGGCGCAACTGCGGTATGCTGAAGCAGAGAAAAAAGGGCTGATCGCTTCCTATGAGAAAGCGATCCAAAGCGCCTTTAAAGATGTGGCCGATGCGTTGGCGCGTCGTCAGACGCTGGCGGAACAGCTGGACGCTCAGCAGCAGTATGTGGCGGCGGCGCAGCGCAGTTTCACGCTGGCGCAGCGAAGCTATCAGTCCGGCGTGGGCGATTATCTGAACGTCCTGACGGCGCAACGCACACTGTGGTCGTCCCAGCTGGAGCTGATCGCACTGCGTCAAACTGACTTCAATAACCGCATCACGCTGTGGGAGTCGCTGGGCGGCGGCGTCAGCCCTACCACGGAACAGTAACACCTGAGGCGACGGTCTCCGTCGCCCTATCCGTTCACGATCGGGCGCGACGCCCGGTCTGTTATCCATTGATTGAACGCAGGGTAAACCATGACAACAGAATCCTCGACATCCCGGCTGCCTACCCGTGTACGCCTGCCGCTGGTGTTTCGTCAACTGACGGTGAAAACCACCTCATGCCTTCCCGGTCCGTTCCAGCGTATCGTCTTCACCGGCGATGACCTCGACGGTTTCAATAGCCCCGGATTCGACGACCACGTAAAGCTGTTCTTCCCCGACCGCGTCACCGGCGAGCTACATCTTCCGAAGAACGGTCCTGACGGCCCGATCTGGGGCGATGTGCGCCCGGCCAACCGCGACTACACGCCGCTCAAGTTCGATGCCGCGGCGCGTGAGCTCACCATCGACTTCTATCTGCACGCCGACGGCGTTGCCTCCGAGTGGGCGCGGGCGGCGAAAGCGGGAGACGTGATCGGCATGGGCGGTCCACGCGGCTCGATTCAGATCCCGGCGGACTATGCCTGGCAACTGCTGATCTGCGATGAAACCGGCATCCCGGCGCTTCTGCGTCGACTTCAGGAACTGCCGGATGCCACGCGCGGCGCGGTATTTATCGAGAGTGAAGAGAATCAGGCGCGTCCCTCTATTCCGGTTAAAAGCGGCATGACGCTGGAATGGATAACGCGGGACGGCAATGACGACGCCCAGAAACTCATCGCCGCGGTGGATCGACTGTCGCTCCCCAAAGACGACTACTTTGTCTGGGCCACCGGCGAGAACCACAAAATGTTCACGTTGAAAAACTACCTGACCGGTCCTCTGGGGCTGGACGAGGACTATGTGCGCGTTGTGGCCTACTGGAAGCAAGCGGCCGAATAACCTCAAGCCCCTTTCTTCGCCGATAGACAGAATGCAAGCGCGCGATACGGCGCGCTTCACCGCTTTT
>NZ_CAMKXG010000047.1 GCF_946477055.1 Lonsdalea britannica
CCAGTAGCCACTCGTCGTCGATCGGCTGGGTGAAATCCAGCGTCTCGAACAGGCTATGCAGAAACGTACCCGGCGCCGCGCCGCGCGGAAACGAGTGCGGCGAACGCTCTTCCACGTCCTCTTCCGCCGTTTCGCCCATCGAGTCGATATCGAAACGGGGCAACAGCCCCTGAATGGTCTCGGAGCCATGTTGCTGCAACCCTGAGTAGCTGGTCACCCGCCAGCCGTCGCGCAGGCGCCGGGTGTTGCGCCGCGCCTCGAGCGACGGCGGCAATGCCTGCTCGGGCTGCCACGGCTGCTCATCCGGCACAGCCGCCATGCTTAAGCCGATATCCTCGCCCACCATGCCTTCGAGCTCGGCGATTAACGCCTCGGCGCTCGCGGCCTCACCGCGCTGCAACAGGTAGCCCAACGCGCTCTGGTGCATGTCGCTATTGCCCTCTTTCTTCCTCGTTCCCTGGAACAGCGGCGCAACGCCGACCGCACAGTGATAGACAGCCCGAGTCAGCGCCACGTACAGCAACCGAAGATCTTCCGCCAGCCGCTCCTGTTCCGCCAGTTGCTGGCTCTCTTCGCCGTTTTGCAGATCCAGCATGGCCCGGAAGGTTTGCCGGTCGTGGTAAATACCTTCCTGCTGAGGGCGAAAGTTGCCGATGAAGGGTAACCAGACCAGCGAATATTCCAGCCCCTTGGATTTATGTATGGTGACTATCTGCACCAGGTGTCTGTCGCTTTCCAGCCGCAGCTGCTGGTTCTCCGCCTGCGGATTAGGCTGGGCGATTTGCTGGGCCAACCAGCGCACCAGCGCGTGTTCGCTGTCTAACGACGCCGAGGCCTCCTGCAATAGTTCGCCGATATGCAGAATATCCGTCAGACGACGTTCGCCATCAACGCTCGCCAGCACATCCTCCGCCAGTCGACGATGCGTCATCAGCGCGCGCAGCATCGGCAGAACACCGCGCTGCAGCCAGATCTGCCGGTAGCGGGCAAACTCGTCTACCAGCGCATCCCAGCTCGCTTCACTGCGGCTCAGCGCGTCCAGCGACGGCGCATCCATTCCCATGATGGTGGTCGCCATCGCCGCACGCAGCGCGCGCTCCTGTTCCGGCGCCAGCACCGCCTGCAGGATCCACAGCATCTCCCGCGCTTCCGCCGTGGTGAATACGCTGTCGCGGTTGGACAGGTAGACCGACGGAATATGCAGACGGTTCAGCGCCTGGCGGATCAGCATCGCCTCGCGGCGGCTACGCACCAATACGGTGATATCTGCCGCCTGTACAGGGTTCTTTATATCTTTGCTCTTTACCAGCCATGCCTGCCCCGCCTGGCCGGCAGTCAGCCAGTCGCGGATCTGCCCCGCGCACTGACGGGCCATTACCTGCTGATATTCGCCCACCCCGGCGCCTTCCTGACCGCTCAGCCAAAACTGCAGCGCTGGCGTTTTCGCGCCATTCATTTCAAAAGCATAAGGCTGGTTGGGCGGCGCCGGGTTGACGGGCAGAAACGGAATTTGCTCGAAAATGAATGGGGCATCGACGCGCTGGAACAGCTGATTCACCGCCGCCACCATGCCCGGCGCTGAGCGCCAGTTGGTGTCGAGCGTATAGTGCGACGACACCTCTGCACGCGCGCGCATATAGGTAAAAATATCCGCCCCGCGAAATGCATAAATCGCCTGCTTCGGGTCGCCAATCATCAACCAGCCGCACTGCGGCTGGTCAGCATAGATCGTATGGAAAATGCGATACTGCTGGGTGTCCGTATCCTGAAACTCATCGATCATTGCCACCGGATAGCGCGTGCGGATCGCCTCCGCCAACTGCGCGCCCTCCGGCTGCTGTAGCGCTTCATCCAACCGCCCGAGCAGATCGTCGAAGCCCAGCTCCGCCCGGCGCTGCTTATCTTCCCGCACCGTGCGCTTGATCTCCCTCAGCGCCAGCCAGATAACCAGATCCTTGAGCGTCAGGGATTCTTGCAGCAGCTGATCCACCGCGCTGAATACCGGGTGCAACGGCGGTTCGCCTTTGGTCGTGCTATCAATCAGCGCCTGCTGGCTAAAGCGTTTCAGATCTTTCGGCAGCTGGTAACTCTGCGTCAGTTGTTCGGCCCACTCGCCAATTTTGTTTATCCAGTTGGGCAGATTGCGACTGCTGTAACTCCGCTTATTGACCCCCGACGCACTGATCAGCGCCTCGAGACCAGACGCTTCACGCCACGCGTGTTTGAAGCTATCAATCAGCGCGACAATACGCTGATGACGCTCCAGCAGCGTTTCTTCCTGCTGCGGTTCACGCAGCGTCGGCAATTCACCATGAAGATACGGCATCAACGTCTGCAACAAGGCTTCTGGCCCCTGCCACTGTTCACTCAACACTCTGACGACGTCCAAAGGCAGCGGGTAGCAGTAGCGACGCCAGAAGTCGGCGCAGGCCGACGCAGCGGCTGCTCATCTTCCAGCAGTCGCTGTTCGAACAGGATGCCGGACTCGAAGGCATGGGTCGTCAGCATCCGCTGGCAGAAGCCATGAATCGTGTAGATGGCGGCTTCGTCCATCTGTCGCTCCGCTCGCAGCAGCACCTCGGCCGCCTCCTGATGCCAGTCCTGCGGGATTTCGGCCAGCAGTTGCCGCATGAGCGCATCGCCTTCCTTTCCGCCCAGACAGGCGAGATAGAGCGCATGGATATTTTTACGGATACGCTCGCGCAGTTCTTCCGTCGCCGCCTCCGTAAAGGTGACCACCAGAATCTCTTCGACGAGCAAAGGACGCGGATAAGCGTTTTCACCGCCCAGCCCCAGCAGTAAACGGAGATAAAGCGCGGACAGAGTATAGGTTTTGCCCGTTCCCGCCGAAGCTTCGATCAGTCGCTCGCCGGACAGTGGCAGCGTGAATAAATTGAGAGAATGCGGAGTCACTGTCGTCATGGTTTTTCTGCCTGCTGAGGTGGCGCGATGTGGATGAAGGTGCAGATGTTGAAATGCCGACCCAGAGCAGCCGCCGTCTCATCCATCAGCCTTTTAACGCAGACACTCTGCCGCACAATATTCGGCCTCAGCATAGGATTGAAAAAATCCGGGTCCAGCGTCGAGATCAGCGATGGACTGCATTTAAGCAAGGCACGACGCTGCCGCGCTAACGTGCCGAACGCGCGTATTTTTTTGCCTGACGCCTGTCGCCACGGTGTTGATGTGCTGGTGTTCCGTTGCCGATACGGATCGCCATTCGCCGTAGGCATAGCCTGCCGTTGAGTCGGTGCCGCCGCGATGCCTTGTTGCGCTACGGCAACGCCTCTCTGCAGCGGTTTTTTCGCGGATCTCAGAGACACCTCTTCCCCCCACCGGTTACCGTTCAAAACTGGTTGAACCGTACAGCGGGCAACAGCCAGGTTTCCGCCGCAGCCGTCACCTGCGTAATCCGTTCACGGTCCATCTCCCGTACGATTCGCTGGAGATAATAATCTTCCCCTTCGCCGGACAGGTTAAACGTTCCCTGCCACGCTTCCAGCAGCTTTTGCTGCGCCTTATTGAGCGTGGCTTCATCGGTTAACAGGCTGTCGCTGTCGCGATCGTAGATGACCTTCAGCCAGGCGCCACCGGAGCGATTAAGCAACAACAGCGGTTGATTCATCCCTTGCTGATAGCCGCTAATCATTAATGCCATGAACTCTCGCGCCTGCGCTTCACTCAGAGATGGGAAACGCCAGCCGCTGTCTTCGCGCCCGTAGATCCGACTATCGCCTTCCCCGCCATTCAGGCAGTAGGCCAGATGCTCCAGCCACAGCATCATGCCATCCACCAGCGAAATTTTACCGGGACGCCAGCGCAGCAAACCGTCGTGCTGAATTTGCGTCAGCCAGCCCGTGACGCGTACGCCATCGAGCGTGATATCCAGCTCCTGGCTATCCAGCATTTCCAACTGCCGCTCTTCGCGCACGCGAGCCGCCAGATCGCGCATTTCATCCAGCTGCGTCTGCCAATACAGCTCGCCGAAGGCGCCATAAGGCAGCTCGCCAGCCGCGCGCATACGCCGATAGAGTAAATCCGCATCCCCGTCGTTGATCAGGGCATTCAGCAGCTGGGTATTCATCTGATAGCGATCGAGGTGATCGACTAAAAATGGCTCCTCTTCTCGCAGCTCCTGATCGTCGAGCACAAAATTCACACCGAGACGCAGTTGGAAAAATGCGCGTACAGGATGCCGGTAGAAGCGTTTTAGTTCGTCCAGCGTCACTTCGTCGTACTGCTGCTCCGGCAACGGCAGGTCGAACGGAGGTTGGCTTTCGCCTTCACGCCCCGCCGCCGCCAGCCACTCGGCGGCAAAACTCTGCGGCATGCCGTCGGCGATGAAGTTATCCGCATCAAACGGCATGCGCGGATGCTCGCAGCAGAGCACCGCCAAAAGACGTTTGGCGCTGGCGTCGCCGTCCAGGTCTTCGTCCAGATTTTCATCGCCCGGCAAGCAGTAACTTTGGGCGATATAGTCCAGCAGCTCACTGACCAGCACGGAGGGAAAACGCAGGCTGTTATCCTGTATGGAGTGGCCGATATAGCTGATGTAGAGTCGATTCTGCGCCGACAGCAACGCCTCCAGAAACAGGTAGCGGTCATCTTCCCGTCGGCTGCGATCGCCGCGGCGGCGATGCCGGGACATCAGGTCGAACCCCAGCGGTGGCAGCGTACGCGGATAAACGCCATCGTTCATGCCCAGCAGGCAGACCGCCTTGAAAGGGATAGAACGCATCGGCATCAGCGTACAAAAATTCACGGCGCCAGCCAGGAAACGCTGACTGAGCCGCTCCCGGTCGAGCCGACCGGCCAGCTCGCTGCGTAACAGCGTGACGGGCACGGGCTGCGGATAGCACGCCAGCATGCCGGTAGCAATAATCTGCTGCCAGTGCTCCTCGATCAGCGTCAATGCCGCTTCGGCGTCGCCGTCCGGCAAAAAGAAATCGTCCACCAGTTGGCGGCACAGAGGCTGCCACTCTTCCAGCGTACGCGGCTGCTGCAAACGCTGCCGCCACTGGCTCAGCTGCATCAGCAGATCCGCCAGCTGTCCGGCCAGCTCGGCGATCAACCCGCTGGACTCATCGTAGGGAAGTACGCCGCGCCAGTCGCCCGCATGGCTGTCCATCGCATACCCCAGCAGCATACGCGTGATGCCGAAACGCCAGGTGTGCTGACCGGTCGGCGGCAGCATTAGTTCTCTGACGTTGTCGTCGTCCAGCCCCCAGCGGATGCCGGACTCCGTCACCCAAAGCCGCAGGCGTCTCAGCCCCTCTTCGTGAATGCCGAATCGACTCGCCAGCGCAGGAACTTCCAGCAGCGCCAATACCTGTTCCGCCATAAATCGGCTGGTCGGCAGTTCCAGCAGCGTCAGCACCGCCTGCAAGGCAGGATGCGCATGACGCGCACGCTGATCGGAAATGGAAAACGGCAGATAGCGATCTTCCGGCGCGTTACCGAAGACGGCCTGAATAAACGGCGAATAGCTGTCGATGTCCGCCACCATCACGATGATGTCGCGCGGCATCAGGTCGGGGTCATCGGCCATCATCGCCAGGAGCTGGTCATGCAGCACTTCCACCTCACGCTGCGGACTATGGCAGGCATGCACGGAGACGGAACGATCCCCCGGTGTCAGAGGACGTTTGTGGCGTCTCTGTTCTACGCTATCGTCTTCCATCAGGGCGATGTCATTGTTCTTGCCGGTCACGACAATACGGCTGTCTTCCAGCTCCAGAATATCCCGCTGTAGCCCGCTAAGCAGATGCTGCTCCTCGATATCGACATACGCGGAGACGCCGTTCGTCTCATCGAGCTGCTCCAGCAGATGTAAATTGTCGCGCCCCAGCTTGCCCCAGGAGGCCAGCAGCGGGTTACCCACATTTTGTTCGCCATCCTCTTTAAACAAGGACTCGGCACGCGCCGGATCGCGGAACAAGGGGCGGCTTTCTGTCGTCATCTGCCGATGCTGGTATAAGCGCCACTGGCGTCCTTTCAGGCGGGCCAGCGACGCCTCATCTTGAATATCGCCCCAATAATAGCGGCAGGGATTGGTAAACAGCAGGTGTACGTCGATATGTTTACCCAGCGCATTCAGGGCCTGCAGATAGACCGGCGGCAGTGCGGAAATGCCACAGATAAAGACCCGATCCGGTAGGCCGGGAGGACGGCTTTCCGCCTGTTCAAGCACCTGAACAAACCGCTGATACAGGATGGTGTGGTGCCATTCGAGCTGTCCCAGAGATTGCGTGTACTCCACCAGCCGCCGCCAGAGCGGCGCCTGCCACTGCTGAGCGTCCCCGGCCTCGTCCACCCACTGCCCTTGCTGCCAGCGCATAATCCAGTCAGGGCGATAAATCAGATATTGATCGAACAGGTCGGCCGTGCGGCCGGCCAGTTGATGCAGCTTGCGGTCGCCGTCGTCCTCTTCCAGATAGTGGGACAGCAGAGCGAAAGCCGGATCGTCCAGCTGCTGAGGCAACAGATGCATCAACTTCCAGCTCATGGCTTCTTTGCTAAAGGCGCTTTCTTTGGGAATTTCGGGGATCAGCCGCCGACACATGTCCCACAAAAAGACGCCCGGCAGCGGAAATTGGATATTAGCGGCGATATGAAATTTTTCGGCCAGTTCGATTTGGAGCCACTGCGCCATACCCGGACTTTGTACTAACACCATTTCCGGCTGGAAAGGGTCGGTAAGCGGCTGTTGCTGCATCAGCACTGCCGTCAGCTCCTTCAATATATCCAGCTGATTGGAATGGTAAACCGTGAACATGGTGACTCCTGACCGTTCGCTGCCGTTTATGATGTGTTCGAGGTTGGCTCTTCAGTGTCCGTCGGCGGATAGCAAAGCCAACGCGTGAGCGAGGCGGAATACTGCCGCGGCGTCACTACGGCCGCCGTGACCCGCTGGCATTGCGGGCCGTACGGCTGCACGTTGATAGAGCTGGTCCAGCCTTCCGGCAACGATGCGGTGACGGTGTGAACGGGAACGCCTGCGTCCTGCGCCTCTAGCTGTTCATTCACCCACCGCCAGGCCTGACGCTGCTGCCATTGGTACTGTAGCGACCGTTGAAGTATTAAATGATATTGCAATAATCCGGTCAGAGAAACCGCGAACAGCACTGCGGCAATCAGCGTTTCAAGCAGGCTAAACCCACTTTGATTTCCGTCGAACGACAGTTTCTTAATGAACGACACAATAGCGCGCCTCCGGTTCCGGGCAGAAGTCGAGCCATCCCTGCGACATCGCCTGCAGCAGCACGGCACCGTCGATGGTCTGCGCCGCGACGCGCTGATATAACCGCAACGGCGGCGTATTCACCTCAAACTGCCCCTCGCCCCGCAACACACCTTGATTGCCGGAAGACGATAAATGCAAACAGACCCGCAGGCGGTCCATCGAGAGCGAGCGACACTGCCACACATCCCCATTTTCCTGCCAGCGTTGACTCATGCCCCATTCAAGAGAAGATAGCCCCTGATTGAAGGCTTTCCAGTAATGCTGTTCGTCCTTGCCCTGTTCCATCCAGATTTCCAGCTGCTTTTGCATACCAACCAGCAGCAGTACCCCAAGGGAGATAAGCACCATGACGATCATCAGGGCATTGCCCGACTGGTGACATTTAGACGGCATCATGATTACGCCTCGCGACCCATCGCTGCACCTGCTGTTTGATCTGCGGCCTGTCGGTCCAGTAGCCTGACAGCCCCAGCAGGTATAACGTCCCTCGGCTGCCCTGTTGCGAAGAGACCTGAAACCCGGTGATGGTCACTTCGTTGGGGTCGAAGAATTTCTCCCAGCGTTTTCCCCGGCACCGGGCATAGCCGGTCTGGACCTCAAGCGCTCCATCGCGCAGACGATAGCTGAAAAATTCGCCCTCCTGCCGTTCGCCGGGATCCCAGTGACCGCTACGGTTCACGTCGTACGAAACCGTCAGGCAACTTTGGGTCGAATTCGCGCCGTCGGCGCTCAACGTAATCGCCTCGCCCCGGCAACTCCCCGCGCAAAACCCCGCGCGAAGAATATCTTTTTCGATAACGGATAAGGCCTGGCTGAGCGTCTGTTCGAGACGAAACGCGTTGAGTCCCTGCTGGCTCTGTTTGTTCAGCACAGAAAACAGCTGTACGACCGCGAGAATAATGATGCTGACAATGCCCAGCGCCAGCATGACTTCCGGCAGAGAAAAACCGCCGATACGACACTTTCTACCCGGTATCAGCATATTGGAGTACCCAACAGCGGCTGATCTTCACTGCACAGCCTTAATCGCCCGCGTACGGAAAGGACTAACCGGATACGCCCCGCCGCACTTCCCAACGTCAGGTGGCCTGATTGCGCCGTATGGCGCAGACCAAAGAAGGAAAACTGCTGCGCCGTAGCGTCGACCAGCTTAACGTCGCGGGATGTCGGGACAAAAAAAAGCGCGCTGTCCGCCGGACAGTCGCCGCCTGATGTTGCCGGCCCTACGCACCAACGCTCCCCGACACGATGTACCTGCGC
Source organism: Lonsdalea britannica (assembly GCF_946477055.1). Taxonomy (GTDB): domain Bacteria; phylum Pseudomonadota; class Gammaproteobacteria; order Enterobacterales; family Enterobacteriaceae; genus Lonsdalea; species Lonsdalea britannica_A. The sequence continues at coordinate 8,504 of NZ_CAMKXG010000047.1, forward strand.
CGTATGCGTCTCGTTACGCCAGTTGGCCTGAGTTTGTATACGCGCCACTACGCTCATCAACTGCCGGGCATTCTGCTCCAGCAGCATCGCCTGACGATATCCCAACCAGCTATCTAGCCCTGCGCCGACCAGGAGTGATATCACCGCTATTACCATCACTAACTCCAGCAGGGTGAACCCCTGTTGCCATCCATTGCATTTTTTCATGCCGCTCAGTGTAGCGACAATCCCTATTTCCGACAGCAAAATGGTATCGGCTTTGCGCAGCGCCGCGTAGATTTTTTGAAGCGAAAACAGATTATTACTATTTAAATGCGAAGCGGTTCGCAAAAACCATCTTAGGCACAAAAAAAAACCTGTCGGCGAATCGCCCACAGGATATTTTCATGACTGACCCAACGACGCCTGTATTCACTCCGGCGATATCGGGCGATGCCGCCGAAGTCAGGACCAGAGGCGCGAACGCCTCACACCACCGGTTAGATCGCGACAGGCGCCTTGATCGGCGGATGCGGATCGTAACCTTCGATTTCGAAGTCTTCGAAACGATAGTCAAACAGAGAGGCGGGGCGACGTTTGATGATCAGTTTCGGCAACGGACGCGGTTCACGAGTCAGCTGCAGATTCGTCTGTTCCATATGGTTGCTGTAAAGGTGCGTGTCGCCCCCCGTCCAGACGAAGTCACCGACTTCCAGATCGCACTGTTGCGCCACCATGTGTACCAGCAGCGCATAGCTGGCGATGTTAAACGGCAGCCCCAGGAATACATCGCATGAACGCTGGTAAAGCTGGCAAGAGAGCTTGCCGTCGGCGACATAAAACTGGAAAAACGCATGGCAAGGCGCCAGCGCCATCTGATCGAGCTCGCCCACATTCCAGGCGGAGACGATGATGCGACGGGAGTCCGGATCCTGTTTCAACTGGGTCATCACTTTCTCCAGCTGATCGATCTGACGGCCATCCGCCGCGCCCCATGCGCGCCACTGTTTGCCGTACACCGGCCCCAGGTCGCCATTTTCATCGGCCCATTCATCCCAAATGGAGACTTTGTTTTCGTGCAGATAACCGACGTTGGTATCGCCGTTCAGGAACCACAGCAGCTCATGGATAATGGAGCGCAGATGGCAACGTTTAGTCGTCACCAGCGGGAATCCCTGCTGCAAGTTGAAACGCATCTGATGACCGAAAATCGACAGCGTACCCGTGCCCGTGCGGTCGTCTTTTGGCGTCCCCTCATCAAGCACTTTTTTCATCAGTTCCAGATACTGTTTCATACTACCTCATTTAAAAATTGAATCGTTGCCATCACTGCCGGGCAGGCTGACGGCGATAAGCCCAAATCATCATCAGAAGACCTGCCAGCACCATCGGAATCGACAGGATTTGTCCCATGCTCATGATGCCGTTGAAAAGCCCTAACTGCGCGTCCGGCTGACGGAAAAACTCGACGATGATACGGAACAAGCCGTAGCCGATCAGGAACAGGCCGGACACACTACCCATAGGACGTGGTTTGCGGATAAAGAGATTCAGAATGATAAACAGGACAACCCCTTCCAGCAGCAGTTCATACAGCTGCGACGGGTGACGCGGCAACACGCCATACTGGTTCAGAATCTCCTGCCACTCCGGGTGCGTCGCCGCCAGCACGACGTCTTCGCCGCGCGAACCGGGAAACAGCATGGCCCATGGCGTATCAGTCGTCACGCGGCCCCACAGTTCACCGTTGATGAAGTTGCCCAGACGGCCCGCGCCAAGGCCGAACGGTATCAGCGGCGCAATGAAGTCGGAGACCTGGAAGAAATTACGCTTGGTGCGGTAGGCGAAGCACAGCATGACGACAATCACGCCGATCAGACCGCCGTGGAACGACATGCCGCCATCCCAGACTTTGAACAGGTAAAGCGGATTTTCCAGGAAGCTGGAAAAGGCATAGAACAGCACATATCCGAGCCGCCCGCCGATAAATACGCCGAGGAAGCCCAGATACAGCAGGTTTTCGACTTCGTCTTTTTTCCAGCCGCTACCCGGTTTGTTCGCCCGACGAACCGCCAGCCACATGGCAAAGACAAAACCAACCAGGTACATCAGACCATACCAGTGCAGCGATACAGGGCCGATGGAAAAAATTACCGGATCAAATTGAGGAAATTCCAGATAGCTCGTCGTCATCAATCACCACATTCTCGTTGTTTTGTCCCTGATTACGGGCTCAGCTAAAGGCAGGAAAACCGATGGAACGCCTGCCGCATTTCGCGGTTGCGCATAATAGCATAACGTATCAGGCCCCATGCCGGAGTTGCAGCAAAAGATCTGTAAAACATCGCTTCATAAGCGGCGATCGCCTAGCGTCAGCGGCCGCCGCGGATCAGGCCGCCCAGACCACGTTCTTCAATAAACAGCGATGCCCACTGTCGCGCTTCGGTAGCGGTCTGCGCCGTCAGCGCTTTGTCCGCAAGCCGCCCCGCCTCTTCCTGCTCGATGTGGCGCAGCAGATACTTGATACGCGCGACGCTGCGTCCGTTCATGCTCAGCGATCGATACCCCATGCCGATCAACAGCAAAGCGCCCATCGGCTCGCCCGCCATTTCCCCGCAGACAGAGACAGGCAGACGCTGCTGACGGCACTGCGTGACGATCAGATTCAACGCCTGCAGCATCGAAGGATGAAGACTGTCGTACAACGCGCCGACGTGGGGATTGTTGCGGTCCACCGCCAGCAGATATTGCGTGAGGTCATTCGTCCCCACCGAAACAAAATCAATGCGCGAACTGAGATGAGGCAGCAGGAACAGCATCGAGGGCACTTCGATCATGATCCCAATCCGCGGCCGGGGCTGCGGGCAGTTCAGCATTTCCGCCACTTCGCCCGCCGCGCGGTCGATCAACCGACGCGCTTCGTCGATCTCATCCAGACTGTTGATCATCGGCAACAAGATATGCAAATTGCCCAGCTCCGCGTTGGCGCGCAGCATGGCGCGTACCTGAATCAGGAAAATTTCCGGCTGATCGAGCGTGACACGAATGCCCCGCCATCCCAGGGAGGGATTTTCCTCGCTGATCGGCATATAGGGCAGCGGTTTGTCGGCGCCGATATCCAGCGTGCGCAGCATGACCGGATTTTCAGGATAAAGACGCAGCATGCTTTCATACTGCGCGACCTGCTCGTCCTCAGAAGGAAATCCGCTTTGCACCATGAAGGGAATTTCCGTGCGATACAGACCGACGCCGTCGACCTGATCGATGAAGCGTTTTTCATGCTCCGCGCTGAGACCGGCATTAAGCATCACGCGCACGCGCTCGCCGCTTTTCAGCATGGCCGGGCGGTTGCCGTCATCTTCCGTCAGCCGGTTGAGCTCTCGCTCTTCATCCAGTACGCGCTGATACTCCTGCACCAGCACCGGCTCGGGATCGACCAGCAGCTCACCGCGATAGCCGTCAAGGATCAGCAGCCGCTGATGCAATAACGCTGGCTGAATATCCGCGTCCATCAGGGTGGGGATCCCCATGGCCCTGACCAGGATCGCGGCATGCGAGTTGGCGGCGCCTTCGTGAACGACGATCCCGGCAAGCCTGTCTTGCGGCAGCTCGGCCAGCAGCGTCGCCGTCAGCTCATCCGCCACCAGAATAAAACGTTCCGGCCACTGCGCCGTGCCCTGAACACTATCGTCCAGATGAAACAGCAGCCGCTGTCCGAGCGCGCGCAGGTCGCTGGCGCGTTCGCGCAGATAGGTATCTTGCAGCGTGGCGAACTGGGCCGAAAAGCGCTCGATGACCACCTTGACCGCCCACTCCGCCGAACTGCCGGTATCCACTTCCTGGCTTAGCTCTCGCTTTAAGCGGGCGTCGTTGAGCAGATGCGAATAGAGATCAAATATGGCGGCGCTTTCTTTCTGCGCGCTGGCGCTGAAGCGTTTGCTGTAGCGGCGGAACTCCGCTGCGGCGTTTTCCATCGCCAGCAGCAGGCGCGAACGTTCACGATCGCTATCCAGACTGGACGCGGGGAAGACCTGCTCCAGCGAGGGCTGACTGCGATCCTGCCAGCCAGGGGCGATCGCCACGCCCGGCGCGGCGGCCAGCGCGTTGATCCGCGTTTGCCGGTATTGTCCAAACAACGCTTTGATCTGGGACTGGGACAGAATGGCCGCCATTTGCGTGGCCAGCGTCACCATGAAAGATTCGTCGTTCTTGTCGAACTGTCTCAGTTCCCTCTGCTGTACGACCAGAACGCCCAGCAGCTGACGCCGGTGAATGATGGGTACGCCGAGGAAAGAACGGAATTGTTGTTCCCGAACCGCGGGAATGAATTGGAAGCTGGGATGACTTTGGGCATCGGCCAGATTGATGAGTTCGGCGCGTTCGCCGACCAATCCGACGATCCCTTGCCCGAAAGCGAGAGTGACGGGACGACCCCGAGGTTTTTTTAACCCTCGGGTCGCCATCAGGTAATAGCAGTGACGATCGTGATCGGCCAGGTAGATAGAACAGACTTCGGTGTCCATCGCCAGACAGATTTCGTTGACCAGAATATCCAGCGCATCCGATAACTGCGCCGTCGCGGCGACTTTCTCAATGACTTCTCGCAGGCGCGTTAGCATGGTGAGCTGAATTATCCTCTCTTCCGTCGGGGACTGGATGGCGACCGGGCCGAATTCTCCTGTAATTGAATAACCGAGGAGATGAACTCCTTCATAACCCGCCGATAGACGTCGCGTTTAAAGGAGACGACCTGTCGCACCGGATACCAAAAGCTGACCCAGCGCCAGCCGTCGAATTCCGGCGTGCCGCTGCTTTGCATGTTGATCTCTGATTCATTGCACATTAACTGCAACAGAAACCATTTTTGCTTCTGGCCGATACAGACGGGTTTTGTGTCCCAACGCACCAAACGTTTTGGCAATTTATAGCGTAACCAGCTGCGCGTTGAAGCCAGAATACGCACATCCCTTTTACGCAGTCCGACTTCCTCATACAGCTCACGGTACATCGCCTGTTCTGCCGTTTCACCAGGGTTGATCCCCCCCTGTGGAAACTGCCAGGAGTGCTGGCCGTAGCGGCGGGCCCACAGCACCTGCCCCTGCCGATTACAAATTACAATACCAACATTCGGGCGGTAGCCATCATCATCGATCACCGGACTACCTCGATAAACTGAAATGCTAAGATAACCTGATTGTTTCACACTCCCGGCAGACGGTAAACTCCTGCTTATCATCGTCTTCTTTATAATAAGACACCGATAACCCACAGATAGAATCAAAGTTATAAACATTACCCGGCTAATATCACCGGTTTATTCACTTTTTCTGTGGACATCTTTGTGAAGAACATCATGAAGAAAGTGCGCAAACCGGTTTTCAAAGTTTAACTCGCCCATCCATGACCGTAAAAATAATGCTTTAAATTAATAGAGTTAAGTGACTTTTCTACCGCTTTTCCCCCATGGAAAACATTGCGCAGAATTCGGCCTTTTCCAAAGTGGCGAAAGATCGCACTACTGAGAGCTTATCCACAATCCCCCTCCCGATTTATGCCAAAAAACCAGCGAAACCAGCAAAAAAACCCCTCGTCAAGGCTGTAAATGGAAACAGTGCTCCAAAATCATCCCGGTTATCCCAAAAATCTGTGGATAACATGGTGTAAAATCCTGTTCATTCCCGGTGGCTTATCGTGAACAAGTCATTTCGCTCGTTAACGAGCGCGACGCCACACAGAAAAAACCACAGGGTAATCATGCTATTATTAATTTCATCTCGTGAATGGGATGACTGAAAACTATCCCCCAACGGGAGCTGTGCTTTTTTTATACAACCCGGGAGACTTATGAACACCCCTTCTCTCCATCGCGATCCGCCTTCTGACGAGCTGACGTTGTTACAGCGCGCCCAGTCCCTCGCCGGATATAATCTGGCTGAGCTGGCCACGATCGCTGAACTGCCGTTGCCGGAAAATCTGAAGCGGGATAAAGGGTGGACCGGCATTTTGCTCGAGCGTTTTCTGGGCGCCAGCGCGGGCAGCAAACCGGAACAAGATTTTCCCGGTCTCGGCGTCGAGCTGAAAACGATCCCTATCGACGAACTGGGGCGGCCGCTGGAGACCACCTTTGTTTGCGTCGCGCCGTTAACGGGCAACAGCGGCGTCACCTGGGAGCGCTGCCATGTTCGCCATAAACTGACCCGGGTTCTGTGGATGCCAGTGGAAGGCGGCAGGCAAATCCCCTTGGGCGAGCGACGCATCGGCGCACCGCTGCTGTGGAGCCCCAGTCCGGAAGAAGAGGAGCAACTGCGTCAGGATTGGGAAGAACTGATGGATTTGATCGTACTCGGCAAGGTGGAGAGCATCACGGCCCGTCACGGCGAAGTGCTGCAGCTGCGGCCCAAAGCCGCGAACAGCCGCGCCCTGACCGAAGCGGTGGGTGAACACGGACAGCCGATCATGACGCTGCCGCGTGGTTTTTATCTTAAAAAAACCTTTACCGGCCCTCTGCTCGCTCGTCACTTTCTGCTTTAATGACCACTCTTTCCTTGCCTGCCGCTACAAATAGCAGAGTATAATTATCGTTTACGTTTCATTTAAGGTGCATTGATACAATGTTTGATTGGATTGCGGATCCCAATGCCTGGCTGGCGCTGGGCACACTTACCATCCTGGAAATCGTTCTCGGCATCGACAACATTATTTTCCTGTCTCTGGTTGTCGCCAAACTGCCCAAACACCATCAGAATAAAGCCCGACGTATCGGTTTGCTGGGCGCGATGTTGATGCGCCTGGGGCTGCTCGCCTCCATCGCGTGGGTGATAAAACTGACCAACCCGCTGTTCTACGTTATGGATCAAGCCATTTCCGTCCGCGACCTCATCTTGTTCTTCGGGGGGCTGTTCCTTATCTGGAAATCCGGCAAAGAGATCCATGAAACCATTGATGGAAGCTCGGCAGAACATGATTCCAAGGTGCACTCCTTCTTCGGCGCCATTGTGCAAATCATGCTGCTCGATATCATTTTCAGCCTCGACTCGGTTATCACCGCCGTCGGCCTGTCCGATCATCTGTTTATCATGATGGCCGCCGTCGTTATCGCCGTCGGCGTAATGATGCTGTCCGCCCGTCCTATCGGCGAGTTTGTCGAGCGTCATCCGTCGGTCAAAATGCTGGCGCTGTCCTTCCTGATCCTGGTGGGCTTCACCCTGATCCTTGAGAGCGTGGACATCCATGTGCCGAAGGGCTACATCTACTTCGCCATGTTCTTCTCCATGATGGTGGAAACCCTCAACCTGCTGCGCGGTAAGAAAGCGGCACTGCAAAAGTAATGCCCGCCTCGCCAGAGGTTTTTCACGCGAAAGAACGATAAAACACAATGCCTCCGGCTCGCTGCGGAGGCATTTTTCAAGGCAAACCGATGAAGGGATAACCTTTGCCGCGCTGTACGTAAAAAGTCCCCTGCGAGATCGTCGGTCTGACGCCGTCCATGCCGCCCATCGCCGACTAAATTTTTTACATTTTGCCCGCCGCTTATTTCCATGAATCTGAATAGAACCTGTGACTGCCTTTGCTAAACTTGCCTTAAATTTTCAGAATTATTGCGGCCAACATTAGGTAACCCCCTATGCACTCAGTTATGAAAACGCTTGTGGCGCTTAGCGTCATCACACTGCTCGCTGGCTGCTCCAGCCATTATGTCGTCGCCACCAAAGAGGGCCAGGTCCTGCTGACCAAAGGCAAACCTCAGGTGGATGAAAGCACGGGCCTGATGATCTTTACGGATGAAGACGGGCACAAGCATGCGATCGACAACAATGACATTTCGCAGGTCGTCGAACGCTAAGGCGGAATGACGATGATGGGCCAAGAGGCTTTCCCCCTTGACGAGGCTTGGTTATAGTCAATTGAAGGTGCTTTCAAACGCACCGGTTCCTCTTCAAATAAAAAGGAAGCTGGCACAATGCAATATCATCGTATCCCTCATACTGCTCTAGAAGTCAGCGAGCTGGGACTGGGCACCATGACCTTTGGTGAACAAAACAGTGAAGCCGACGCTCACGCCCAGCTGGATCACGCCATTGCAGCCGGGGTTAACCTGATTGATACCGCCGAACTTTATCCGGTTCCTCCGCGCCCGGAAACGCAGGGGCTGACCGAAAGCTACATCGGCTCGTGGTTGAAACAGCGCGGCGGTCGCGAAAAACTGATCATTGCCTCGAAAGTCAGCGGTCCGGTACGCGGCAGCGATCACAACATTCGTCCTCAGCAGGCGCTGGATCGCAAGAATATCCGTGAAGCCCTCAACGACAGCCTGACTCGGCTGAACACCGACTATATCGACCTGTACCAGCTGCACTGGCCCCAGCGCCAAAGCAATTTCTTCGGCAAACTGAACTACCGCTATACCGACGACAAACCGGTGGTCACGCTGCTGGAAACGCTGGAAGCGCTCAACGAGCAGGTTCGGGCAGGGAAAATTCGCTACATCGGCGTCTCAAACGAAACGCCGTGGGGCGTGATGCGCTACCTGCAACTGGCGGAAAAACACGACTTGCCGCGCATTGTCTCCATCCAAAACCCGTACAGCCTGCTCAACCGCAGTTTTGAAGTCGGTCTGGCCGAAATCAGCCAGCATGAAGGGGTAGAGCTGCTGGC